>NZ_JAVJQP010000014.1:0-64537 GCF_040218875.1 Coleofasciculus sp. D1-CHI-01 | reverse complement strand
CGATGTAGAGACGTTCCGATGAAATATCTTTTGTAGGGGCGGGTTTTACCGTTAACCTTTGGTGTTACCCTGATATAACTAAACCCGCCCCGACCTAACCGTTCAATTATCACAAATAACAAATGACAAATGACGAATGACCAATGACCAATGACGAATAACGAATGACCAATGACGAATAACGAATGACCAATGACGAATAACGAATGACCAATGACGAATAACGAATGACCAATGACGAATAACGAATGACCAATGACCAATGACCAATGACCAATGACCAATGACCAATGACCAAAATGCGAACAACCAAAATTGAACGAGTGCGAGGCGTCAACGATGTCTTGCCCGATGATTACGCCATCACTAAACAACTTGAAGATACCCTGCGCCAAAGCTTCCAATCCTTCGGCTATCGTCCAATTGACGTGCCACTGATTGAATATACAGAACTGTATTTAAGGAAATCCGGTGAAGAAATCGCCCCCCGTCTCTATGACTTCATCTACCGCAACCGCCGCCTTTGCTTGCGCCCCGAATTTACCGCCTCGGTTGTCCGCGCTTATGTAGACAACCTGCAAGGCGTTCCTCAACCCATTCGCCTCTACTATGCGGGTTCGGCTTTCCGCTACGAACGTCCCCAAAAAGAACGCTACCGCCAGTTTAACCAGATGGGGATTGAACTGATTGGCGCGACAGGGGCGATGGCAGATGCTGAAATTATCGCGATCGCATCCCAAGGGTTAAATCGTTTAGGATTAAGCGGGTGTCGAATTGTCCTGGGTCATATTGGTGTAATCTCTAAATTTCTGGATAACCTCCAGCTCGAAAGTCGCTTGCGTAGCTTCTTGCTAACCAATATGGAAATTTTACGCAAGGAAGGCAAATCCGCCGTCGAACAGCGTTTGTGTGATATCTATCCCGCTTTTGCCCTCTATACCTCTAACCCCCAACTGAGTCCAGAACAGACTAACCCAGAAACAGTCCACAGCCAACGGTTGAGTCAACTCTTTCAGGGAATGGCAGAATCCGACGCCCAAACTGCGATTCTGGATCTCCTAGACAGCATGAACATTGAATTGGCGGGTAATCGCGACGCCCAGGAAATTGTTGATCGCCTGCTGACTAAAATAAAACGCCAAGATCAAACTGAGAGAGTCAGTAAGGCGCTAGAGTTTATGAGTCAACTGGGACAACTGGTAGGAGAACCCACGGAAGTCTTAAAAGAAGCCCAAACTCTTCTCACTGCCCATGGTATCGATGATGCTGGACTTGAGCAACTGCGTGAGATTATTAAGACATTAGAATTCTACGATCTAGATTCTAGTCAAATTAGCCTGGATTTAGGACTTAGCCGAGGATTGCAATACTATACAGGCATGATTTTTGAAATTTATCATGGCGCAGGCAAACAGGAGCGACAAATCTGCGGCGGCGGTCGATATGATGATTTAGTGGGAACCTTCGGCGGACGCCAAGATACCCCAGCTACCGGCTTTTCCTACGGGATGGAACGGCTAAGATTAGCCCTAGAAGCCGAGGGCAAAGTTTGGCAAGTACAGCGACAGATGGATGCTTTAGTTGTTCCTGTCAGTCAAGATGATGCTGGTTATGCCATTGGCGTTGCCCAACAGTTACGACAGATGGGATTAGCTGTAGCCATGGATCTTAGAGGCAAAAGTGTTTCCAGTAACTTTCAATACGCCAACAAACAAGGCATTCCCTACACCATTCTCGTGGGTTCAGAGGAACGACAAGCGTCAAATGTTGTACTCAAGCAGATGGATTCCGGAGAACAGCAGCAGTTAACCGTAAGCGACGCCGCCAAGTATATTCATGATCGATTAAGCCGGATAACTTGACAAATGATGGTGCTTGCTTTTTTTCAGAAGCGGGTATCACAAATGACCAATGACGAATGACCAATGACAAATCACCAATGACAAATTACCAATCACCCGTGCGCCTCGCTCTCCCCAGTAAAGGAGCGCTGGAACGCTCGACAAGCAGCCTCCTGTCAGCCTGTGGAATGAGTGTCTTTAGACCGAGCGATCGCCAATATTTCGGCTCGATTCCTTCACTCCCTCAAATTAATGTACTTTTCCAACGAGCTGCTGATATTTTCACCAAAGTTGAAGAAGGTAGCGTTGACCTAGGAATTACTGGCTATGATGTCGTCTGTGAAGAAGGCGTGGGTCATGATAATGTCGTGGTTATTCATGACCGTTTGGGTTACGGTAAATGCGAACTGGTATTAGCTGTTCCCGAAAGTTGGGTGGATGTCTCCTCGATTGAAGATTTAGCCGAACTTACCCTTCTATTTAAAGAAAAAGGTAAAACCCTAAGAATTGCCACGAAATATCCCAATCTGACCAGAGATTGGTTGTATGAAAAGCTAATTGTCAACTTTTCTCTCGTCTCCGTCCAAGGAGCAATGGAAGCCGCGCCCAGTATGGGTTATGCGGACATGATTGCCGATGTTACCAGCACGGGAACCACCCTGCGAGAAAACCGCTTGAAGCGGATTGCTGGTGGTACACTGTTAAAGTCCCAAGCCTGTCTCATTGGTAATAAACGCCTCCTCCAAGACGATCCCACAAAACTGGATACAACGAAAACCATCTTGGAATTAATTGAGGCAAATCTGAATGCCAAAAAATATGTCTCGATCACGGCGAATGTTCGCGGTAAGTCAGCCGATGAGATTGGCAACTATTTGGTCAATCATAGTGAATTAAGCGGTTTAACTGGGTTACGAGGACCCACGATTGCCAAGGTTTATTCTAAGGAAGAAAAGGATTGGTATGCGGTGACGATTGTCGTTGAGCAAAGAATGTTGCTGGCGGCTGTTAATCATCTAAGAAATACGGGTGGGAGTGACATGACAATTACGTCACCCGACTATGTATTTGGTTCCCAGTCTCAGAACTATCAGGTATTCTTGGAACGATTAAAGGAAGATTAATAAACCAGGACATCTGATGAACGGCTTTATCTGGATGAGGAATTACGGATTACGCGAGGGAAAAAGGGTACTGTTTTAGTCGGTGAACGACAAAACTGATTTTGCTTTCCAGATTGTAGAGACGTTGCATGCAACGTCTCTACAGGTTACCTAACAAGAGGCTAGTCAAATGTAATAAATCCGCGTTCTAGGCTTTAGTTTTAGCGCGAATTCTGGCAGGTTCATAGTAAACTGGAGATCCTTGATCGGCAACAAAACGACAAGCCCAGTAAGAACGAATAAAACTCTTCCAAATCGGCTCGTTTGAGTTTCGGTAATACTCGCCTAACACGGGTTTAATTGCCTCGGTTGCCGTCTTCAAGTGATAGTGG
Organism: Coleofasciculus sp. D1-CHI-01; assembly: GCF_040218875.1. Classification (NCBI taxonomy): domain Bacteria; kingdom Bacillati; phylum Cyanobacteriota; class Cyanophyceae; order Coleofasciculales; family Coleofasciculaceae; genus Coleofasciculus; species Coleofasciculus sp. D1-CHI-01. The sequence goes on along the minus strand of NZ_JAVJQP010000014.1, from coordinate 61,201 downwards.
GGCATATTCAAGAAAATATGATGCGCCACATGAGTCCCGATATGATGATGAATGGGATTAATAAAGCCGTAATCCCGATCAATTGTTGATAATGCCCCTTTCAGGAAATACCAATCATCTTCCCGATACCAGGGAATATCCGGTTCAGTGTGATGCATAAACGTGACCAAATCTAGCCAGATTACAAACACAACATAAGGAACCAGGTAGTATTTCACCAGAAATAGCCAGCCGAACTGAAATGTCAGTCCACCTAAAAAGGCAACCATTAGCACCCAGAGAACGGAACTGGTGATAACATCCCATTTTTCCGAGGGACGGAATAACGGACTATTGGGCATAAAATGGGAACCTTCGCGATCAGAAGATCGCTTAAATAGATAGAGGGGATAGGCTAGCAATGGTAAATTAAAGCGGAATAGCTTTTCATACCATGGCATCTGCTCATACTTACTCTGAGATACCGGATACCAGCTTTCATCTGTTTCCAGGCTACCCGTATTGGCATGATGAGTTCTGTGACTGATGCGCCACCCATGGAAGGGCACTAGGATGGGAGTGTGAGACAGATGTCCAATCAGGTTATTCAGCCATTTGATCTTAGAGAAAGAGCCATGACCGCAGTCATGACCCACCACAAATAATGCCCAAAACATGGTTCCTTGCAGTACCCAGAAGATGGGGAAAAAGAACCAGGAATCTAGTTTATAGGCGATGGCATAAAATCCAGCGATGATGCCAATGTCTAGAAAGAAGTAACTTAGAGACTTCCAAACAGAGGGTTCAAAACAATAGGCAGGAATTGCCGTTTTCAAGTCTTGAAGAGTAAAGGGTAACTCTTCTTTCCGAATGGATGGGTCTGTAATTGTTGTCGGCTTGAGAACTGTGTTTGATTGCACGAAACTTCTAATTTAATTGAAAAACCTACATTTAATCAACTACCTGCCACACACAATATGCCAGGTGAACCGGGTAAATATAGGCTTGAATTACACAAGCTTGATTGTAACCTTTTATGACCTTAGTTGTTCAAATAAATCTAAAATTAGCGGATCAGTTGTTTGTCAGTCAATAACTACGCTATCGCTTTGCGGCTCATCCCATTAGCACCAAAATAGCGTTTATGCCAGATGTTGCTTTTGATCCCCATAGCGATATTCTATAGTATCAGTCAGTGTAAAACATAGTTGACACAATACTATAAATATGTATTCAGTAGTCAATCAGACGTAGCTCTAACACTATAACTAGATGTGTTGGTTTAAGCAACCTCAACCCAACCTACAATAATAAAAGTGCGATCGCGTTCATCTTCAGCCGATGAACGAATTGAGAAGCTTGAGACAAACTGTGCGATCGCTCATCGCTGTAGTGACGTGGCACAGCTAAAATGGTGGGATAGGTTTTAGAGTTATAGCAACCGCCAAGACAGTTAGGACATATCGGATTCGTAGAGACGTTCCGGTGGAACGTCTCCAGAGAGTGTGGAAAGTCCTAATCGATGTGTCTACTGCTATAAATCGGGCGCACCGACGTGCGCCCCTACAATGCTATCGATCCAATATGAATTTTGGATTGCTTCCAGCAAGCACGCGAGACTCAAACATGAAACGCTATCTTATCAACGTTCTCGCCAGCCAAGACCTCAACGAAATTGCCGATTACTTTACTGCTAATAATATCGAAGCCGGTGAGCGCTTTTTTCAAAATTTTGCGCGTCGCTGCCAACAATTAGTCAATTTTCCTAAGCTAGGTAGAAATTATACAGAAATACGTCCTGATTTGCGAGGTATACCTCTGGATGGCTATATCATCTTCTACAGAATTTTAGATGATGGAATTTAGATTCTTCGGGTAGTGAGCGGTCGCCGAAATCTGCCATCTTTATTTGAAGAACAAGAACCATGACTCCGGAAAATAAACCTAATAGTCATATTGAAGCTCTGTTAAATCCTATAATTCTAGGGTAGGATTATTTAAAATTCAAACAATTCCCTCTAATGCTAAAGTTCTACTATAATCCAATTTCTATTAATGCTCGCCGAGTCTGGGTGACATTACTGGAAAAACAAATTCCCTTTGAGCCAATTTTGGTGAATCTAGATGGAGATCACTTGAGTGAGGATTTCACCGCCATTAACCCGCTTCAGCGAATACCTGTCGTCATCGATAACGGATTTCGGATCGTTGAGTCGTTAGCCATTTTGGACTATTTAGAGGCAAAGTATCCAACGCCATCATTGATGCCTAATGAAATTGACGCGATCGCAACGGTTCGCATGGTAGAAATGATCGCCATCAATGAACTTCAGCCGCTGATGATTCCGTTAATGAAACACTTAGTTGGACTGGAAGTTAATCCTGATAAAATTGACAATACTCGGCAGCGCATAACGACGATTATCCAGTTTCATGAAAATCTTTTGGCGGGACATATTTACTTTGTGAATAATCAAATCACCCTAGCGGATATCGTAGCTGGGACACTCGTTCCCTCCTTGCCTCAATTGGGTTTATCTCTAGACAATTACCCATCCATAAAAACATGGTCACAGCAGCTTGAGCAGCGAGAAAGTTGGCAACAGACATCTGTGAAACCTGAAATGATTGAAGCCGCTCTCCCCAATATGCGAGCAATTTTAGAGAAGCGATAATTCAATGTATCTAGCAATTATTGCTATCGCTATTAACATCTGTCTTAGTGAAAAGACGTAATATAGCACTACGGGGATACATTACAGTTGCTCCTAAGAGGGAACAGGGAACAGTAAAGAAGGTCCTAACCTGCCAAAGTCGCTGCTATAAGTCCATTGTAGGGGCGGGTTTAGCCACTCAGGTAAGCTTATTACCGATAACTATTCAACAAAACCCGCCCTTATTCTGTCGGGACGATCTGAATAAGCTGTTATGCATTTAAATTGGGTATTAGTAGCGAGTAAGATGTGAATAAAAAAGGTGGATTGGATATGAGACAATCATAGAGAGGAGGCTTCCCGTTCTACAAGCTAGAATAAACAATAAAACTGCCTCTCCTGAAAAACGCCATGACTTACACCCCCTCTAAACTTATAACATTCGATCAATTTATAGCAGAATACGGAGATAATCCCAGGTACGAACTTATTGATGGAGAACTACGAGACATGGAACCAACAGGTTCTCATGAAGAAATTGCTGGGACTATTGCGGGTAGAATCTATGCCGAAATTATTGGGAATCAGTTAAACTGGCTAATTCCCAAAAGTTGTTTAATTAAACCCCTAGCGGCTGAAGCGACAGCACTACGCCCTGATGTCATTGTTTTAGACAACGCCGAACTCAGCAACGAACCGCTTTGGCAAAAAGAACCAATTATTTGTAATGGTAAGACAATTAAGCTGGTTGCCGAAGTTGTTAGCACCAACTGGCAAGATGACTATGCCAGAAAAATAGAAGAGTATGCGGTTCTAGGTATTCCCGAATTCTGGATTATAGACTTTCGCGGTTTAGGCGGTTGGCAATTCATTGGCAACCCCAAACAACCCACTTTTACAGTATGCCAACTCATGAGGGGGGCGTATCAGCAGCAAAAATATCGCTTGGGAGATACAATTACATCTTACCTCCTGCCAAACTTACAACTCAAACTCGACGATGTGATGCCCAATTAATTATTTATGGTAATCAGTATAATCACCTATCCATGTAGGTTGGCTTGACGCGCCGAAACCCAACATCTCTAGTCATATAGAACTACGCACTAAGGTTAGGACAAATGAAGAAAAATTCAAATCGCTTAATTCCTTGTAAGGTAAGCTTTTGTGTTCACTATTGCCCATGACACACCGAGCGAAGCCGAGGTGTTGCCTATTGCCTATTCCCTGGCGCGTAGCGCTATAACTATCCCAAAAACAGTTTATACGCCGGATTCTGGTTTTCATCCCAATAGCGATAACCCAAAGTATCCAGAAACCCTTGCCATTCCTCCATCTCGTGCGGCGGAACCTGCATTCCTACGACAATGCGCCCATAATCAGCCCCATTATTACGATAGTGAAATAGGCTAATATTCCAATTAGGACTCATAGAACCAACAAACTTCATTAAAGCACCCGGACGTTCAGGAAACTCAAAGCGGTAAAGTAATTCATGATCCGCTAAGGGAGAATGTCCGCCTACCATGTGACGTAGGTGCATTTTTGTCAGTTCATCATCGGTTAAATCTACGGTTTTGAATCCACATCCTTCAAACGCTTCTATCATCTTAGCGGCGTCGCTGCGGTTAGCAATTTGAACACCGACAAAAATATGTGCCTCGTTTTCAGCAGAGATGCGATAATTAAACTCAGTTAGATTCCGTTTACCTAAGCATTCACAAAACTGACGCAAACTCCCCGGTTTTTCAGGAATTGTCACAGCAAAGATAGCTTCGCGACGTTCACCAAATTCTGCCCGTTCTGCCACAAAGCGAAGACGGTCAAAGTTCATATTAGCGCCGCAAGCAACAGCAACTAAGGTTTGTCCCTGAATTTGCTCGCGTTCAACATAAGTTTTAGCGGCTGCGATCGCTAATGCTCCAGCGGGTTCTAAAATAGAACGTGTATCCTCGAAGACATCTTTAATCGCGGCACAGGTGGCATCGGTATCCACCAGAATAATCTCATCCACATATTGTTGACACAGGCGAAAGGTTTCTTCTCCCACTTCCCGCACCGCCACTCCATCAGCAAATAAGCCCACCTGAGGTAATCGCACCCGCTTCCCAGCTTTCAGGGATTGATACATCGCATCTGCATCCACGGGTTCAACGCCAATTATTTTAATTTGGGGATACAACCGTTTCACATACGCCCCAATCCCAGAAATTAATCCGCCTCCACCAATTGCCACAAAAATAGCATGGATAGGTTGCTGATATTGGCGGAGAATTTCCATGCCAATCGTACCTTGTCCGGCAATCACATCCGGATCATCAAAGGGATGAATAAAGGTTAACCCTTTTTCGGCTTCCAGTTTCCGGGCAAAGGCGTAGGCTTCATCATAAGTTTCTCCCTGCAAAACCACCTCTGCGCCACGGGATTTAACCGCATTTACCTTAACTTGGGGGGTAGTGACGGGCATAACGATAATCGCTTGGGTGCCTAGCTGACGCGCAGCCAGGGCGACACCTTGGGCATGGTTTCCGGCAGATGCGGCAATTACGCCCTGTGCCAACATATCGGGGGGGAGTTGTACCATTTTGTTATAAGCCCCGCGCAGTTTGAAGGAAAAGACGGATTGCATATCCTCCCGTTTGAGTAGGAGTTGGTTATTCAAGCGGGCGGATAGGTTGGGGGCGTATTCTAGCGGGGTTTCTTGGGCAACATCGTAGACGCGGGCAGTGAGGATTTGTACCAGGTAGTCACAAAGCATGGGGTTAATCGGGTGGCAGATGCGGGGTGTAACGAAAATTTTACTTTACTAATTCCCTGATAAACTATGGATCTGCTTACTCAGAAGGATTTTGCATGATTCACATCATCCGTACTCGCGCCACGAAAGCGCAAATCGATGAAATGCTTGAAACCCTGAGTGTTTACATTAAGTTGGCAGTAGATATTCGGCGTGCTATTCTCGCTGGTGGTGGAGAGTTCCATGCAGATGGCGAAACAGCATTGCTTGAAGATGGCAGTCAGCAGGCAGATATCTGGGGAGCCGATTGGTATCCAGATACCCAAACTGTGACATACGAATCCCTGATCAACATCCGTCCGAGGCAAAATAATCGTTCAATGGAAATTCTCAATCCTGAAATTCGGGAACAGGTTGCCCAAATTGTTCAAAACTTATTAGGAGGGGTATGAAAGACTGGAATGCTTTACGCGAACGGTATCTAAAAGATGATTTGTCAGCTCGTTTAGGTGGGTTAGCTGCTAACTTAGCTCGAATCAAATCTCTTGTTCAGCGTGGAGCTAGTAGTAACACTGTCGAATATCTGATGAGAGAAAGCAAGTTCTTCATCGAGTGGACAGCAATGGATGCTGGAATAGAAAAGGCTGCGGATTTAGTTGAGTTACAAGTACAACTGGCTCGTTGGCAATTCGGCTGGTCAAATATTTGGGAAGATGATGGACAACGGATGAACGTTGCCGAACAAGCTAAAATTTGGTCAGATCGTGTGTTAGAAATGTCAGGGTTGCTGTCTGAGCCGATTACATAAGCGAGTTGAAGTAGCTAGAGGAATTAGTGCCCGTCTCGCCACTCGCAGGGAACTTAAAGATTATGAACAAAACGTCTTTTGAGCAACCTTCAAACTCTGAAGATGAGCTTTTGCCAGAGTACCAGTTTGATTATAAAAAGGCAAAGCCCAATCGCTTTGCCAATCGAAGTGGAAAGCCAAAGCTAACCGTCGTTGTTTTGGATGAGGATGTTGCCGAGGTTTTCTCAACACCGGAGTCAGTAAATAAGGTGCTTCGGGCACTTATTGAAGCGATGCCTCAAGCAAGTAGTAGTGAAACAGTCTAACTGTTGTGCGATCGCTCTGGGCAATGATGAATCCCAGAGGCTAAACTTGATCTGACAACAGTCGTCTTTCACCCGTCACAGGAATATGGATCAAGCTTCTATTAAGGATGTCCCCCGAAACATGAGACGAACGGGGATGCTCCTTTTTCGTGATGCCTTTATGGAAGCTTTGCAAGGTGAGACGCTCATGTGTGTGGTACATGCGGCTCATGCGGCAGAGATTCTGTTAAAAGCTCGAATAGCTCAAGAACACCCACTGTTGATCTTTTCCAAACTGCCGTCGAACCCCAGTAAGGATGCTCTCACACTGATTGATTTACTAGAAGGCGGGCGCACCCTATCCTATGAGGAATTGCCCAAGCAGCTATGGGCAACTACAGGAATTAAGATTGAGCGGCTTAATCAGTACCGTGAATTCGGTAGACTAAGAAACCAAATTATTCACTTTTCAATGACGAACGCGAAGGCGCTGGATATGCTAACGCTGAGTTATTCTCTTGAAGTGTTAGATCCATTGGTAGAAAGCTTCTGGGGAAGATCGGTTATTGATTTCATAAAAAACGATCCCCATCCCCGCTACGCCGAGATCTTTCAATATGGAATGTTTGAAGACTCAATCAGACAGAGAGGCTTTTCTATAGATCAACGGTTGAGGCGGCTATTGGGGGAGGCTAGTAGAGAAGCCTGGGAAAAGATGCAGGTATACCATGAAGAGATACGTAAATTGAATGAGTCTAAAACCGATAAGGATTTGGCAGCTGAATACCAAGTCTGGTCTGAGTCACAGGCTGATGATGCGGATGACAAGTATACAGAACTAGCAGAAGAACAGGCTAACTGGGAAGCTTTCCTCGACTCTTTCTAGCTAACTATACTAGTGGTTCATGTCAAAAGTTTTGATGGGTTAATCAAGACTCAAAACACCTTACTGGGGTCTTCCATTTGGCAGGCGTGCAGGGTTTCTTCAGAGATACAGCAGTTTGCTCGGCTATGCGGTACATTGTCGATCCCCCTCAATCCCCCTTAATAAGGGGGACTTTGAGCTACTGTACTTTATTACAGTAAGGACACTCATAGACCGCAATAGGGCGGTGTGAATTCGGTTTTTTTGTACATTAGACTGCTAAGTAGCGGTTGAATAAATAGTTCTGTCGCTGCGCTCGGTTCTCCGGGTGCCGCACATTAAAGTTGCTAGTGCAACCAAAAGAGGCAAGATTATGACTAATAATGACATCTACAACAATAGACCAACAGAGCCTTTTGAAGCTGTCGAAGAACTTGTCAAGGAACTTGGTTTACCAGAGGGCTTCTACGCAGAACTTTTGGATGAAGATGATTGGTCATTCATTATTAAGCTCCATGCATTGATGGAGGCGGCTGTCACTGGTCTAATTGTAGCGGCTCTGGGTCAAAAGGAGCTTCATCACCTCATTTCAAGGCTTGAACTGAGCAACAAGACCACTGGCAAAATGGCTTTTGTAAAAGCATTATCACTGCTTGAGGATGATTATAGGAGATTCATTGTCACTCTCTCGCAAATCAGAAATGAGTTTGTTCACGACGTTTCCAATGTTGGGATGAGCCTAAAGGAATACATTGCTCAGTCTAACAAGTTGGATAGCGTTACGAAGGCTTTCTGCTTTGGTAAAGACAAGGTGGAATTTGATAAGCGCAAATTGGATAATAAAGAGTACATGAGGGAAGACCCTAAGGAAGTAATTTGGACAACAGCAGCAGTGTGTTTAGGAGTCATCTACGTTAAGAAACTCAATAAGACAGATATATGGAAGTTGAAAGAAACGCGACAGCGTATGTATGGTCGGCTGGAAGGAGTTATGCGACTAGTTGGCATCGAAACAGATGCCGAAACATTCATAGCCCAACATAAAGAAGCAAACACTGCTGAAACTGACAAAGGCGAATCCGAACAGAGCTAATAACCGCGACAGCCATAGGTTGGGTTGACTAAGGAAACCCAACATCTCATTATTCACTAGCAACACCACCATCCGCATACAGTAGAGATGATCCGGTAAAACAACGATCGCCTTTACCAGTACCCAAAGAGCGATCTGCTTTGCAGCAGCGCTTGCGCTATCGCATCATGGGCAAAACCCTGTCCGCTATATTTACTGACTTGGGAGGAAATCAAAGCATCGATTAAGAGACCACGAGGAATTATGCATTAGTATTTCGTCCAGAAGTTCGCGAAGAACTTGATGAGGCGTACAGTTGGTACGAGAGCCAACAAGCAGGACTTGGTGATGAGTTTTTGGACTGTGTGGACGAGATGCTAAATCGAATTTGTCAAATGCCAGAGTCCTATGCAGTGGTATATCGTGATGTGCGACGGGCGGTGGTGCGACGCTTTCCCTACGCTGTGTATTATCGGATTGTATCGAGTCGGGTAATTGTGACAGCAATTTTTCACAGTAGGCGAGATCCAAAATCGTGGCAGACGCGAACCTAACAAACCTGTTGCAACGAACAGATGAAAGCTGTTGTCAAGCAGATCGCACTTCCTCGTAAAGGTCGAACAGCAGGAATGAACGATCACTGTTTGGCTTCCACCAATACTCCCAGTAAACCAGTAATCCTGATACCTAGACGGTTCGCTGCTGTTCTACCACGACGCTCATCAATGAGTAACAAGTCAGCATTGATTTCCAGTGCTAAAGCGATCGCTTCAGATTCGCCTGGATCGAGTTGCACTGTATGAAAGCAATTGTTCAACCATTGCGCGATCGCTCTTTTGATCAGCTATCGTAGAAACTGAGCCAATCAATATAATTTTATCCCACATTGATCGGTGATCGGTGATCGGTGATCTCAGACATTACTCAAAACCAGGTTATCTCGATGCACGACTGTTTCCGCCCCACCGTAGCCCAAAATTTCCGGAATGTCGGCTGATTTATGTCCCCGAATTTTCTGTAATTCTAGACTGCTGTAGTTGACCAATCCTCTAGCCATTTCTACGCCATGACTATCACAGAGTTGTACCGCATCCGAGGCGTTAAAATTACCCTCAACTGCGGTAATTCCGGCGGCTAATAAAGACTTCCCTCCTTGACAAATTGCTGTCACTGCACCCTGATCTAAATACAGCTTGCCAGCCGGAACTAAACTGTGAGCAATCCAACGCTTACGGGCGTTTTCGGTTCGCGGTTGGGGGGCAAATTGCGTTCCTAATGGTTCTCCCTGTAATATTTTTTCGATGGTTTCTGGGTGTCGTCCTTGAGTAATCACGGTTCTCACTCCCGCACTCGTGGCAATTCTAGCGGCGGTAATTTTGGTTACCATTCCCCCTGTTCCCCACTGAGAACCCGCTTTCCCAGTTTGTATCTGAAGTTCGGCTAACTCTTCCATCCGGTTAACCAGGGTAATCGGTTCAGCATCAGGGACTTGACGCGGATCAGCCGAATAGAGTCGATCAACATCGGTTAATAAGAATAACCAATCGGCTTCGATTAAACTCGCCACCATTGCAGAAAGGGTATCGTTATCGCCAAATTTGAGTTCCTCGACAGCGACGGTATCATTTTCATTAACTACAGGAATGACGCCAAGCTGCAACAGTTCTCGAAATGTCGCGTAAGCATTAACATAACAACTGCGCTGTACCAAGTCTTGGCGGCTTAACAAAATTTGCGCGATCGCTTGATCAAGACTGGAAAATAAATCATCATAGACTCGCATTAATCGTCCCTGACCTACAGCCGCCACAGCTTGCTTGAGGGCGAGGGTTTTAGGACGAGTCTTTAATCCCAATCGTCCACACCCAACTCCCACTGCGCCAGAGGTGACTAAGACTACACCATAGCCAGAAGAACGCAACCTAGTCAGCGTTTCCACTAGCATCGCAATCGTTGACAGCGCTAATTGACCCGTTTCTGGATGAGTCAGACTCGATGTACCCACTTTGACAACAATTGTTTTAGTCATTAGAGAGGGAACGGGGAACGGGGAACGGGGAACAGGGAACAGGGAACAGGGAAAAATACATTAGAGCGCCATATCCCTTGATTCAAGAAGATTTGGCGCTCGCTATGGAATTATAACAGGTGTTCTTATTATGGTTAGGGTCTTTATAATGGCTGACCCCATTTGAACTATTATCAGTATTTCATGATTTTTGGGTTGCCTGCATTTTTATAATCTTTTCTTTATATTTCTGTTTATCTTGATTTATCATTTTTTGTAAAGTTATGTTGCTTGCTGGGCAGTGATACGCCAAGAATTTGAGTGATCCAGACTTCAAAGTCGCGAATCGGAGAAGAGTAGGTAGTCTGAGAGGGATCTATCATCGGTTCGACGAGAATGGTAAACATTCCCAATCGGTTACCTGCCAAGACATCTGTAAACAAGCGATCGCCTACCATAGCAATTTGTTCGACTGGCAAATTCATGGCGGCGGCGGCTTGTTTTAATTTGCGTCGGGATGGTTTAACCGCACCGTGGAGATAAGGCAGATTCAGGGAGTTAGCAATCCCACCAATGCGCGTCTCACTCAGATTATTACTCACTAACCACAGAGACGCTACTGATCGAATATCTTCAACCCACGCCCTGAGTTCGTCTGAGGCTTGGGAGGCTTTCAGAGGAACTAAGGTTTCGTCTACATCTAGCACTAATCCTTTAAGATTATAGTGTTGCAGGATATATCGGGTTAACCCCACAATTGGAGCCTCCAGAACTAAGTCAGGTTCCAAGTTTGATACCCAAGCCATCTTTTCTAAGTTTGATACCCAAGACATAAGCCGCGATTTGTCCTCAGCCAGTAATTTCATTCCCACCTACTCAACATTCCCACCTACTCAATGGTTGTCGCCGTGTTCCTGCTTCATATAGCGTAGCAGTCTTCGCGATCGCAAGAGTAAAACGGGAGGAAACTTCAGCCGATCCGCTTAGTCTCACTCGTCAACAGTCTCAGGTTCCCATACCCTCTGCTCTAGTTGGCGTTACGTAACAAACAGTAATATTAAGCTAATGTAAAACGCAATATTCTGTTTAAGTCAACCAAAATGTCAAAATCCCATGACATTAAAGCCAGCATGAGTTTTTTCTATAGATAAACTTAATTAAAGAATTGATAAAAATAGAGAGTAACTAATTGCTTTTTAGATGATCTCTGGTAGATTTGTCTCTAAAGACAGAAAAATAAGATATCAGGGAGAGATTTCAAATGAAAGTCGCTATGCTTGCTGGTGGTTTAGGAACTCGCATCGCCGAAGAAACCGAAAACAAACCGAAGCCAATGGTGGAAATCGGTGGCAAACCGATTCTCTGGCACATTATGATGCACTATGCCCACTATGGTTTCAAAGATTTTGTCATCGCACTCGGCTACAAAGGGGCAGTCATCAAGAAATACATGGTGGACTACTGTTCATTGAACAGTGAGCAGCTCACCGTCAACTTAGGCACGGGTCAAGTTCAAATGAATAACCATTCGGTGCTGGATTGGACAGTGGAATTAGTGGAGACGGGAATCTCAACGAATACAGGGGGTCGCATTAAACGCCTTGCTCCCTATATAGGCAATCAGACATTTATGCTCACTTGGGGAGACGGCGTGTCTAACCTGAATGTGCAAGAACTCCTAGCGTTCCATCGCGCTCATGGGAAACTCGCCACATTAACCGCCGTTCATCCACCCGCCCGGTTTGGTCATTTAGATTTGGATGGCAATCAGATTGTCGAATTTTCCGAAAAGCCTCAAACTCGCGAAGGATGGATTAATGGGGCATTTTTCGTCCTCGAACCTGAGGTATTTGAGTATATCGATGGGGACGATACCCAATGGGAAAAAGAACCATTAGAGCGATTGGCGCAAGATGGGCAACTTATGGCATATAAGCATACTGATTTTTGGCAATGTATGGATACATTGCGGGATAAGCGCTTATTAGAAGGGCTTTGGCAGAATGGTAATGCACCCTGGAAAACCTGGCAGGACTCCTCAATGCCTGTGAGTCAGACCACTCTAGCAATCGGTCAAAATACCCAGCGTTCCTATACGTTAAGCCATAAAAATTGACAAATCGGTCATTTTTATCCGTTCAATCGTTTCATTTAACCTAAGCTTTCAAGGAAAAAAATAATGCGTCTACTCCTAACAGGTCATAAAGGTTACATCGGGACTGTCATGGTGCCGATGCTTTTAGCCCACGGACATGAGGTTATCGGCTTAGATAGTGATTTATTTGAGCGATGCACGTTTGGTGAAGGAATTGTTAGCATCCCTGAACTCAAAAAGGATATTCGTGAGGTTGAGGCGTCCGATTGCGTTGGCTTTGATGCTGTTCTTCACCTGGCAGGTCTTTCCAACGACCCCTTAGGTAACTTAAACCCCAACTTAACCTATCAGATTAATCATCTCGCCTCAGTGCATCTAGCCAAACTTGCCAAAGCCGCAGGTGTTCCCCGGTTTATTTTTTCCTCCTCGTGCAGTAATTATGGTGCATCGGGAGATAACTGGTTAAATGAACAATCCACATTTAACCCAGTGACGCCTTATGGCATTTCCAAAGTCCGTACTGAACAAGATATTAGTCAACTGGCTGACGATACTTTTAGTCCGACTTTTTTGCGGAATGCCACAGCTTACGGTGTATCACCCCGCTTACGGTTTGACTTGGTACTCAACAATTTAGTGGCTTGGGCATTTACCACAGGTCAAGTTTATATCAAGAGTGACGGTACCCCGTGGCGTCCCATTGTTCATATCGAAGATATCTCACGAGCCTTTATTGCGGTACTCCATGCTCCCCGTGAGGTGATTCACAATCAAGCCTTTAATGTGGGACGTAATCAAGACAACTATCGGATTCGGGATTTAGCGGAGATTGTCCAACAAACAGTACCCGGTTGTCGCATTGAATATGCCAAAGATGCTGGACCCGATAAGCGCTGTTATCGGGTGGACTGTAGCAAAATCGCCCAAACGTTACCGGAGTTCCAACCCCAATGGAATGCGCGACGGGGGGCAAAAGAACTCTACACCGCCTATCAGAAAATCGGCTTAACGCTGGATGAGTTTGAGGGGATGAAATATCAACGGATTGCCCATATTCAACACCTGTTGAGTCAGGGTGAACTCGATGCCAACCTGCGCTGGCATACTGTAACGTCTGCACCATCCTTGGTGTAATCGAAGGAGGATTTGTTATGAGTGACTCTGCGATCGCCTGCCGTTCTTGTGGCTATACTAAACTAGAGCCAATTTTATCCTTTGGCAAAACACCTCTAGCCGATGCCCTGTTAACCAAAGAGCAACTTGACCAACCGGAGATAATCGAGTCCCTAGACTTGGTATTTTGCCCCCAATGCTCTCTGGTACAGATTACCAAAACGGTTCCCCCAGAAATTCTCTTTTGTCGAGATTATCCCTATTTCTCCTCTGTTTCCAAATCCCTACTGAACCACTTTGGGGATAGTGCGAAAGCCTTGATTGAATCGCGGCAATTAAATTCCGAGAGTCTTGTCGTCGAAGCCGCGAGTAATGACGGGTATATGCTAAAAAACTTTGTGGAACAGGGGATTCCCGTGTTAGGCATTGACCCCGCCTCTGGACCTGCGGCAGCTGCCAAAAACGCTGGGATTCCTACGCTTTGTACATTCTTTACTCAAGATTTAGCCAAGCAACTGCGAGAAGAAGAGGGACAGGTTGCGGATGTTTTTCTGGCTAATAATGTTTTAGCCCATGTCCCGGATTTAAATGGCTTTGTGGCAGGAATTCACTCACTGTTAAAAGAAACCGGTGTTGCGGTTATCGAGGTGCCGTATTTGGTTGACTTGGTTGAACATTGTGAATTTGACACGATTTATCACCAGCATCTGTGTTATTTCTCTGTCACCGCTTTAGACAAACTGTTCAGAAGGCATTCCCTGTTTCTGAATCAGATTCAACGGGTTGCGATTCATGGGGGTTCATTGCGCCTGTTTGTGGAACCGAGGGAAGCCATTGGTGAATCTGTGCAGACATTGTTGCAACAAGAAGCCGAGCAGGGCGTTGATCGAATTGAATACTATCACAAGTTTAGCGATCGCGTCTCGGAAATCAAGCGTTCTCTGTTAGCAATTCTCCAGGATATTAAACAAAATGGCAAAACCATCGCCGCTTATGGTGCGGCAGCTAAAGCCACAACATTACTCAGTTACATCGGCATTAATCAGCAACTGGTTGATTTTGTCGTTGACTTGAATCCGTTTAAACATGGGCGCTATATGGGAGGTAATCATTTGCCAATTTTCCCCCCCTCGAAACTGCTAGAGGATACGCCAGACTACGTTTTACTCCTCGCCTGGAATTTTGCCGATGAAATTTTGCGCCAACAAGAGGAGTATCGACAGAAAGGAGGTAAGTTTATTATTCCCATTCCTTGCCCCACAGTCGTTTAGTCGTAGAGACGTTCTGGTGGAACGTCTGGGAACAGGAGAAGCGAAGGAGCAATAAGCTGTTCGGCATTTAAACCTTAATGTCAATAATAGCGAAATCCTTGCCGTAGTGCGAGCATCTTGCTCGCTACATTGAATTGAGCATCTTGCTCGCTACCCATTCCCAATTTAAATGCATGACAACTTACTCTTACCCTTAGTCGGGGCGGGTTTAGTTACATCGGGGTGATGTCAGAAACGATAGTCATGAAACCCGCCACGACACACCTTACAGATGTAGGTTTTTTCTTTTCTGGTTGGGACAAGACAAGGGGGAGAAGGTAACAAGAAGACAAGGGAGAAATGACGAATGACTAATGACTAATGACAATCTTCACCGTTCACGTTAATTGTGTCCACCTACTTAAAACAATGATTCCACAACAACTCCGCCCAAAGGATAAAAAAAATCACGTTAAGGACTGTACAGACAATACCTGTCCTAACTGTGGACATCAAGAACTATCAACATTCTATGAAGTGCAAAATGTTCCCGTTCATAGTTGTTTGATGTTACCCACCCAGCAGGAAGCGTTGGACTTTCCTTGCGGTGATATTGTGTTAGGATTTTGCCACCATTGTGGCTTCATCACGAATACAGCGTATGACGCGAAAGTTGCTGCTTATGCGCCCAATTATGAAGACCAACAGAGTTTTTCACCTACATTCAATAAGTTTGCACTCAATTTAGCCCATCGCTTAATTGAGAAATACGATTTACATGACAAAGATATTGTAGAAATTGGTTGTAGCAAAGGAGATTTCCTGTTGCTAATGTGTGAATTGGGACATAATCGCGGTGTGGGGATTGATCCGAGTGTAGTAACCGGACGGGTTCTGAGTGAAGCGAATGACCGAGTGCGCTTTATTCAGGAGTATTATTCAGAACATCATACAGAGTATGTGGGCGACTTTATTTGTTGTCGTCATACGCTAGAACATATTCATCCCACCGCCGAATTTGTCAGTACCGTAAGGCGTTCGATTGGTTCTCGTACCCATACGGCTATCTTCTTTGAAATTCCCTGCACCAGCCGCATTTTAACCGATTTAGCATTCGAGGATATTTACTATGAACATTGTTCTTATTTTACGCCGGGATCACTAGCACGTTTGTTCCGTTCCTGTGGCTTTGAGGTAACGGATTTGTATCGAGCTTATGGTGAGCAATATCTACTGATTGAAGCCCGACCTGTCGCGACTTCCTCTACCCAAATACACCCCTTAGAAGAAAGTATCGCCCAGATGAAGGAGGATATCAACCATTTTGTCACTCATATCAACGGCAAGTTAGAGCAGTGGCGGAACCATTTACACCAGACCCAACAGCAGGGAAAACGAGTAGTTATTTGGGGGTCAGGCTCAAAATGCGTCGCATTCCTAACAACGTTAAACATACCTGATTCGATTCAATACATCGTTGATATTAATCCTTATCGTCACGGTAAATTTATTCCTGGCTTAGGTAAGGAAATTATGTCGCCGGAATTTCTCAAAGCGTATCAACCGGATCAAGTCATCGTGATGAATCCGATTTATAGTCAGGAAATCAAAGGAATGCTTGATCAGATGGGCGTGAATCCAGAGATTATTCCTCTGGGATAATAAATTATTCACAGCTTAAGTAGAGGGATGTGCATCAACTACAGGAGAAAGAAACAATGAGTAAAAATAAACCTCGCGTCAGTATTGGTCTACCTGTATATAATGGCGAACCGTTTCTCCGAGAAGCCATTGATTCAATCTTGGCTCAAACCTTCACCGATTTTGAGCTAATCATTTCCGATAATGCTTCAACAGATAACACTGAGGAAATTTGTCGGTCTTATGCAGCAAAAGATTCACGTATTCGTTACTATCGACACGATGAAAATCGGGGGGCTTCTTGGAATTTCAACCTGGTGGTTGACTTAGCCGTAGGTGAATACTTTAAATGGGCAGCCCATGATGATGTCTGTGCGCCAACATTCTTAGCAGGTTGTGTCGAAGTTCTTGACCATGATCCGGGGGCAGTTCTCTCCTGTTCTCAGACGATGTTCACCAAACCGGATGGACGAAAATGGTGGAAAGCAAATACTTCACCCAACCTAAATTCCCAGAAGCCTGAGAAACGGTTTCAGGGAGTGCTTTCTCATTTTTGGTGCTTGGAAGTGTTTGGACTGATCCGCACCGATATTCTTAGAAAAACGTCTCGAATTGCTCCCTATTACGGTTCAGATAGACTGTTACTGGTTGAACTCAGTTTAATGGGACGTTTCCGGGAGATTCCAGAGTGCTTATTTTTCCGGCGTTGTCATGCAGAACAGTCCAGTCGGTTATCTGCATCAGAACGGGAGGCGTGGATTGATCCGAAAGCGATTCAACGCTCAAAGTTGCTACGTCCTCGCAGTGTAAGTGGATATATTAAAGCGGTGCTGAAATCTCCCTTAACTTGGTCTAAACGTCTGCGCTGTTTTGCTGTAATTCGAGATTATCTTTTCTCGTCTAAAAATTGGAAGAGTTTCTTTAGGAAGAGTGTTCCGACAAAAGTTTAGGGTGAATGGCACTGATTTAAGGTTGGTGGGCAATGCCCACCCTACGGAATATCAAAGGTTTTTGCACTCCCTAAATGCTGACAGGAGCGTGCTATTCAAATCTCAACCGTTAACTTTACTTTTGTCCGACTACTTATGCCATTTAGTTTAAGGTTGACATGGATACATTACTAGATAAAACTTGTCCGATTTGTGCATCACCGCACCAAATCCTTTTTTTTGAGATGTTAGCCGTTCCAGTCTATTGCAATCTCCTCTGGTCGGACAAGCAGGCAGCACAAAACTGCGCCAAAGCAGATATTAAATTAACCTTTTGTCCCAGTTGTGGGTTTATTTACAATGTGGCGTTTGATCCAACCAAGTTGGGATATTCTCAAGACTATGAAAACTCCTTGCATTATTCGCGGCGATTTCAAAACTATGCTGAATCTCTGGCACAGCAATTAGTCGAGCGTCACAATCTGTACAACAAAGACATTATCGAAATTGGTTGTGGCAAAGGAGATTTTCTGATCGAGTTGTGCCAACGAGGAAATAATCGAGGTGTGGGTTTTGACCCTAGCTATGTGCCGTTATCCGAGCATAATTCGCTAAACAATCAGGTTCAGTTTGTTCAAGATTTATATTCGGATAAATATAATACGTATCAAGCGGACTTTATTTGTTGTCGGCACACGTTAGAACATATTTCCAATCCGGCTGATTTACTACAACCGCTACGACAGGCGATTGGTGATCGATTGAATACGGTGGTTTTCTTTGAAGTCCCCAATGCTTTAGAGACATTTCAACATTTAGCTGTATGGGATATCATCTATGAACATTGCTGCTATTTTGTGCCAACTTCTTTAGCCCAAGCGTTTGCTAAATATGGGTTGAAAGTGGATGATATTAGGGAGACATTTGCGGGTCAGTTTTTGTGTCTAGAAGCTT
This sequence comes from Coleofasciculus sp. D1-CHI-01, assembly GCF_040218875.1. Classification (NCBI taxonomy): domain Bacteria; kingdom Bacillati; phylum Cyanobacteriota; class Cyanophyceae; order Coleofasciculales; family Coleofasciculaceae; genus Coleofasciculus; species Coleofasciculus sp. D1-CHI-01. Next base: position 42,812 of record NZ_JAVJQP010000014.1, on the reverse strand, counting down.
TGCCCATCAACGATACATCGCCTGATACTGCACCAAACCCTGATGACGTTGAAGCGTTACGGGCAGATATTGCTGCCTTTACCGAAAAATTCCAGACTAAAGTAGAAACCTGGCAACAGACGTTAGCCAAAATTTCCCAAGCGGGTCAAACAGCGGTAGTTTGGGGTGCAGGTTCAAAGGGAGTAACGTTTTTGAACTTGCTCAAACTTCGGGACGAGATTGAGTATATTGTGGATATTAATCCGCGCAAGCAAGGGATGTATGTGGCGGGAACGGGTCAGAAAATTGTGCCACCGGAGTTTCTGCGGGACTATCAACCGGATGTGGTGATTGTGATGAATCCTATTTATGAGGGGGAAATTAGAAAGATGGTTGCTGATTGGGGATTGACGCCTGAATTGATGTGTGTTTAGGGAGCGGGAAACTAAGTGCCACGGTTGTAGAGACGTTGCATGCAACGTCTCTACTGCCCTGGAGCCCCAGAGCCTTCTGCCTTAATCAATACCAACATTCAACCGAACATGATATTATTCATTTTGCTGCGCTTCTCGTTGTTTACGAATGGCGTCTCTTGCCGCTTCATGGGCTTCTAAGGTTTTACTAAATAAATGAGTGCCATCATAGCGAGCAACGAAAAAAAGATAGTCTGTTTGTTCGGGATTGAGTGTGGCTTCTAAACTGTCTAATCGGGGACTACCAATGGGGGTAGGGGGTAATCCGGGATTGAGATAGGTATTATACGGCGAAGGTGTTCCCACTTGGGCATAAGTTAGGGGCTGATCTGCCGTTTGGCGAAAGCCTAATCCATATTCAACCGTCGGATCAGATTCTAGTTTCATCCCTCGGCGGAGACGGGCGGTAAATACCCCAGCAATGAGGGGGCGTTCATCGGCAACCACTGCCTCTTTTTCCACGATACTGGCTAATGTTACCCACTCATGTAAACTTAACTGAGTTTGCTGTTGTCCCTGTTGATACACCGGTAAAGCCACCTGCTCAAATTGTTTGAGCATTTGGTTAATAATTTGTTGGGGCGTGACGCGATCGCTCGGGAGTTGATAGGTGTCAGGATATAGGTAGCCCTCTAGGTGTGGTAAGTTACTGGGTAACCAGGGAAACTGATCGTCGGGAATCTGACTCGCCGCTGCCAGAAAGTCTTGGGCTTTAAAATATCCCAGGGATTCAAAATAGGTTGCCATCTGCTGGAGGGACCACCCTTCGGGAATCGTGAACGAGAGTTGCATCACTTCACCCGTCCAAATTTTTTGGGCAACGTCGGGTAAGGGTTGACTGGGGGATAGTTTATAGGTTCCAGCTTTAAATCCACCCTCTGGATCTTGCAGTTTTAACCAATAACCCCAGAGTCTCCACGCATTGGCTGAACGAATTAAACCCGCTTGTTCTAAATCAAAACCGATTTGCTGGGCGGCTGTTCCGGTGGAAATCTGAATTTGTAGGGTATTGGTTGATGCGTCTAAGGATTGATTGACAGGAGGGGATTGTACCCAACTCCACCATGCCCATCCCTGCCATAAACCGATTCCCATGGTTATGGGAAGTAAGGCAAGATAGTAAGACCATTTAGAAAATTGTTGAATTGTTTTATTTGTCATTGGTCAGGGAACAGGGAACAGGGAACAGGGAACAGGGAATAGGGAATGGATGGGGCATGGGGAACAATAAATTCCTCATTCCATCAATCTAAGTCTTCAAATAATAACTCTTCTAGCAGCGGTTGTACTTTTTGAAATTCTTCGGGAGATAATAGTTCTAATTGACCCTTGGGGTTGCGTTTGGCGAAAAAGAGTAGGGGATCAAGGGGGGTATAAATTCCATACTCTTGTTCTTCATGGTAAAAATTCGCCAATAGTTGCAATTGTTCGGGTTCGAGTTCTACCTCTTCTTCGGCGAGTTCAATGCTGAGAATCTCCTCCTCATCCACGGGCGGAAGTTCACCCGCAACGGTTAAGGTAAACGCGGTTCGTTTCAGGGTGAGATTTTGTTCAGCGAGAACCGCTTGGGCATCGGAGAAGATTTCATCGATTTCTGATTCGTCTTCTACAAGGGTAGCATCGGCTAGATCGTCGGCTTGATCATCCTCATCCCAGGCGACAATTTCCACGGGGGAATCGATAGGGAGGAGGAGTAAATAGTCAATGCCTTCGACATTCAGAGAATGCTCGATTGAACAACTCAGCGATCGCCCCGCTTCATCGGTGAGCGTTACATTACTACTACTGTGACCAGATTGTCCATTTTCTTGGGGAAAGTCAGATGAGAACATGCCGTTTTTGTCAAGGCTCATGGAATATCAAAAACTTGCCGTACTCTGTGGATCAGGTGGCAAAGTCTTAGAATATCATGGCGCATGAACTCAAAATCATCATCTTCGAGGTTATCGGTCTAAGGCGGGACATTTTGGTTAGGAAAGGGAACAGGGAACAGGGAACAGGGAACAGTAACGAATGTCACTGCCTGCCTGAGTATTGCTATACAAACCACACCCGACACCCAACATCCCACACCCGAAGGGATAGTTTATCGGTATAAAATATAACCTCGTTTTTGTCAACGACCTAAAGGTACTCGAAAAGTGTTACCTAATTTGATAGTGTAGCTGCTGATGCTTTTGAACATGCCCAGGCTGAGGAGTTAGGAATAAATCAGACACTCAAAAATCAGGGGCAATTGCACGATCAGGCATCACCAACCGAGACTCAGAACTTGGCTGAGATCCACTCGTTCCTGAACCAATGGGACGTTGACACCGATTTGGTATCGGAGTTTAGTCAAGCTTTGGAATGGTATGAATTTGAACTCGGTGAGTGATGACTTATTCAGCGATCGCACCTCCAGCCAGTCCCAGAATTTGGATCAACCTGAACTGAACCCTAATCACCTTTACTTGGTTTGTCAAGGTCGGGTGCGGCTACTGGGTGACATTAGCGTATAATTTACGCTAGTCGGCTTTTAAATAAGTTTCTATTGTAAAAATATCCGTCTTAATTTATCTTTTCTGGCTTGTTAAGGAGGACTCGGATTTAGAGTATTGAAGGAACAACACACTGTTATGTGTGACTGGAGGATCTAACTGAGGTCAAATCGCTGTCTGCCAAGGCTTTTAGAGTTTGCGATCGCTCTTTGTGTGAGAAATGCGGGTATAGTAGGGACGCGACATGTCGTGTCCCTACAGATAGCGCATTTTGAATAGGTGGATGCCTAACGCGCCGCTTTCGCTCTAGATGTCTCCGGCGGCATACTCTCCAGACTGAGGGGCACCATATCGCCGTTAAACGTCAGTCCTAATAACATCGGTTCCTGGGGTTGAATAAACTTGCCCGTGAGGACACACCGCTCTTCTTGCTGGGCGGTGGCGGGAATACTAGCTCTGATATCGTAGACGGAAAAGTTGGGTCGATAATCACCCGATTTATGCTGGATATAGTTCCAAAGGATATCTCGAATCAGGGCTTGATAGCCTTGGTTGCCAGAAAGATCTTTGAGCTTCTCCTTTAACTCTCTCTCCAAGCGGATGCTAGTCACTTCCATTTCAGTGGTTGAAGTCCTCGGAGCAGTACGTATCATGTTTTTTTCCTCAACTATGTGGACAGGTTCGTAATACAAGTGTAGTATTTAAAAAGCAGTATTGAAAAAAATTACCTCCTGTGAGCCTTCATTTATCCCACTCCACCCCTTGCCCTGATACCAGTCGCCTCGGCGATTGGCGCTCAGCAGGTTTGTCGGTGGAGTTTTTTATTGGGGATGGATATCGCTGGATAGAACCGGGTACAGCCCAAATCGTAACCCGATATAACTCTGACGCCGAGAATTTAACCACCATCAATCCAAAACCAGATCACAAAAGCGGGAGGTACAGGCGCATCCAAGCCGTACCGATATAGGACAAGAAAACCATAACGTTTTTCCAATCCCCCGCTCTGACTCAAACAGCAGCGGGGTTTCTTATACCAAGGAGTAAAAAGCGTGACGAGTGTAACTGACGGATTAAGTCGCTCCGTGGTGGTGTTCTCTAAGAACTACCTACCCCTCAGTCGAGTCAACATGAAGCGGGCGGTGACGCTCTTGGTTACTGGCAAAGCCGAACCGCTAGATTGGTTGAGTGATCAAGGATATCCGGTGCATTCACCCAGCTTAGTCTTGCTGGTTCCCGAACAGATTCGCTTGACCAAAGCTAATTGCGATCGCGTCTGGAAAGTCCCGCCCGTGAATCGCCGTGAAGTCTTGCGTCGGGATAAGCATCGTTGTCAATACTGTGGTAGCCCAAAACGGCTCACCCTCGACCACGTTATCCCCCGATCCAAGGGCGGAAACCATCGTTGGGACAATGTAGTTACCGCTTGCCAACAGTGCAATAGTCGAAAAGGCGATCGCACGCCTGAGCAAGCGGGAATGACTCTACTCACCCAGCCCAAAGCGCCCATGCATCCCACTGTGGCTTTTGCCGAACAGTTCTGGCGCTTTCCAGCACGTCCACCTGGAATAATAGGAGATATCAGGTCATGCTGAAACTTACTTATACTGAAAATAGCTTTTACCTAGAGCGTCTAGCTGGTTCTCTAGAGGAATGGGTGACTGCCCGGGTCATGTTGGCTCTACGAGCCGCGTCCAGCCTCTGGGTCGAATCTAGCACCGCATCGTTTTTACTACCCGCTGATATGCCTCACTTGGCTGACTTAGAAAAGGCGGTTCGCCAACAAACCATCGATGACATTTCTCTGTCGATTTGCGATGCCGATTATATCGAAGTCACCCTAAACGGCACTTGGATGACATCTAATCCTCAGGGTGAAGAGGGTGTGTTTGTCGTCAAGTTAAGCGATCGCACCGAGTTCTTTCTCTGCAAACTGTGGCAGGAGTCGCAAACTTATGCCTCTGTTACCAATGAATAAGCGAGGGCGCACGACTGACAGTGCGCCTTTTTTGTATACGTCTTTTTCGGCTAAAGTGAAGCTGATAACCTTGCCAAATAAATAGAGCCATGAATACCAAGGTACTACTCCCATTCTTAATCACCACCTTGCTGGTGAGTGGATCGGCAACACCGGGAATCGGGCGGGCTGAACCCCCGATTCAAGTCGCCCAATCTATCTGGAAACCCTTTTCCTCAGCCGCAGGCAATTTCACTGTCTTAATGCCCGGTACACCTCGCCAAGAACAGGACACAATCAACACTGAATTAGCTCCACTGAACTTGAAGACATTTACCGTTGAACGTCCCAACGAAGCGAACTATTTGGTGGCTTACTTTGATTTACCGGGGGATTTTAGCACTATGATCCAAACTTCGGGTCAAATCAATGAGTTTTTAACCGGAGTGGTGCTGGGATTATCCGAAAGTATGGCTGGTCAACTATTAAATCAGCAAGCGATCAATTTAAATAATTATTCTGGCAAAGCATTTAGAATGCAGCACTCTGAAGGTGTTGTTGGTAGATATCGGCTTTATTTAGTCAATCAACGGGTCTATTTATTAGGAGTCGGTACGTCCAAAGAAAAATACTTGCAAAAGAGTATTCAGGGCTTTTTTAATTCCTTTCGACTGGCGGGAGGAGCCACCGGAACAGTTACTCCGGAAGGTGCTACCGGAACAGTTAGTTCCCCTTCAGCTGACCTCAATGCCCAATTGCGACAAGCTGTCTGTACTCAAAACTGGTCACAAGCGATTAATGTGATCAATCGGATGATCGGTCAGATTGACTCCCAAGAGGTTCGCCAACAGTTACTTGATTATAAACAAAAATTGCAAGGATTTGCCAGTTCCGATTCAGTGGTTCCCGCTAGTGAGTTACCCGATTGTTCGGCGGAAAATGGGGGTAATTAGGGGTTGCTTCAGGGAGTTTTGTGGTGAGGTTAGAGAGCAGGGGAAGCAATGTAGAGACGTAGCATGCTACGTCTGGGAGCTGGGGGAGCTGGGGTAGCAGAGGGAGCCACGTGCTGGAGTCGCATAGTTAACCCCAAGGATCATGTTCTTCGCCAATCATCCGATTCGCGATCGCTCTCCATACATACGCCAATCCTGTTCTGGATAAGAGGTTAGTCTGAGCAACGATATAGTCAGCCAGATGACTGGTAGCGGATATAACAATTAACCCCGATTCTTCAGCCAGTAACCGTTCCACCAGTTCAGCTTTTTCTTCTGTCGATAGGGTATTCGCTGCTTGCAAAACCATATCTACAGGAGTAGACTGATCGTTCATTGGTATTAAGTCGCGTTCATACATTGTTTTACTTTTCCTCATACAACTAGGAAGATTATAGGAATCATACCAGTTTAAAGAAACCGTAGATCTACTGAAAACTTATAGTTATCGGTGAGAGCAGACTGTAGAATCTACGGAATTACCCCGACTTAATCGGTAAACTGACGACAAACTCTGAACCCTCACCCAACTCTGAAATTACCTTAATTTTTCCTTTATGTTTCTCAATAATCTGATAGGAGATAGCTAAACCCATCCCTGTGCCTTGTCCAACGGGCTTGGTAGTGAAAAAGGGATCGAATATTTTAGGTTTTATGTCCGAAGGAATCCCCGAACCTGTATCCCGAATTTTGATTTCAACGTGATCAGGATTAACCTGCTGGGTTTGAATGAAAATCTGTAGTTTAGCCAAACCAGACTTAACGCTTAGTTCATCGATGGCATTACTGATGATATTCATGAAAACTTGATTTAGCTGCGCTGGATAGCACTCAATTAAAGGAATTTGCCCATACTGCTTGATGATTTTGATATCCTGAGTCAGGCGAGAATTTAGAATTAACAGTGTATTATCAATTCCTTCATGAAGATCGGCTTGTTTCATTTCTGCCTCATCTAGGCGAGAAAAATTTCGCAAGGATAAAATGATTTGGCGAATGCGTTCGCTTCCCACTTGCATGGAGTTCATGATTTTGGGTAAATCTTCACAGATAAACTGCAAATCCATGTCGTCAAGTTTCCTTTGAATCTCCGCTGAAGGGTGGGGATAATACTGCTGATACAGATGTAAGAGTTTGAGAATATCATGCGTATAGTCTTGAGCATAAGTTAGATTGCCATAAATAAAATTTACCGGATTATTAATTTCATGGGCAAGTCCAGCCACCATTCGTCCCAAACTGGACATTTTTTCACTTTGAATCAGTTGAGTTTGGGCTTGCTGTAAGTCGCGAATTTGCGTAGCGACTCGTTGAATAAGATGATTCAGAGATGTGGCTAAAACTCCAATTTCATCTTCAGTCATGACGGGGGCTTGCAGGTCAAAATTACCGTTATGAGTAGCTTGTTCGGCAACGCGGGTTACGGCTTGAATTGGACGTGCGATCGCGCGGCTGGTATAGATGGCTAAAACCGCCGCAATTCCTATCGATAACATCATACTTCCCGCAATGATGCTAGCCCGTAAGATCTTGGCTTCCTTAAATTTAGCCTTTGCCTGCTGTTGTTGAATTTCAGTTAAGCTAACGAGCTTTTCTAAACTTGCTGAAATTGTTTCAAACTGGGGAATCAGTTCGCTTTTAAACGTTTTTACAAAAAAAGGTTGAATCGTTTGAAGTTGACTGGGAGTAAGCGTTTCAGAATTAAGTCTTTCTAAAAGAGAGCTAACGATCTGATGATAGGTGCCTAAACCCCGCTCACAATAATTCAATATATCTTTTGGCGAGTTCTTATAATCGCTGGGTAATTGACGATGAGTTTTTAAATGAAATTGTAATTGGGCGAGTTGACTATTGCTTTTTATTAAAGTTTCATTTAATCTCATAATAAAATCAGCTTCTAAAGGCTGATTTTCTGATAAATAGGTTAGTCGTTCTTGGTACAATTGAATAGTAAAAAAAGATTTTTCTAAATTTCCTAACATATCCAGTCGTTCCTGGGTAATTTCTAACGACTCTCTGGCGCTATCATCATAATGTTCTCCAACGATTAATCCTGTCGCCGTTCCCAAAACAGCAATACTCACCGCTAAAAAATAGCCAGAACCAATTTTTTGATGAATACTCCAACGACGGCTGATACGATTGATCCAGAGTCCAGGATTAGCAAGCAGAAGGAAGCGACGCGCTGGTGGGGAAGGAGTCGCGACACCTGGATGGTTAGAAAGAATACCCGATTCTGAGTGATGCATAAGGCAAATGTGATACCGTCATTGTTTTACTATAGACAAAGCACCCTTTGCCCATCTAAAGTACAATTTTCAGATGTCAATCCTGTGAATTTGATGTTTCAGTCATTCGTCATTCGTCATTTGTCATTCGTCATTTGTCATTTGTCAGGAATAGGGAACAGGGAACAGGGAATAGGGAACAGGGAACAGGTAAGGTAAAGTTTTGAGTTAACTTCCCCATCTTCCCCATCTCCCCCATCTTCCCCATCTCCCTCATCTCCCCCATCTCCCTCATCTCCCTCATCTCCCCGTTCCCTGTTCCCTAAAACTAAACCGCTAAAAAGCGCTGAATCACCTGCTGACTCAATTCGCTGGTTAAACCTGATGCGACAATACCTCCCTTCTGCATCGCGTAGTACCAATCTGCTTGTCGGACAAAATGCAGATGCTGTTCCACCAGCAGCACAGAAATCCCTGTAGACTTGACAATCTGGCGGATAGCGGCTTCAATTTCAAGGATAATCGAAGGTTGAATTCCTTCGGTGGGTTCATCCAACACCAGTAATCGAGGTTTCCCCATTAACGCCCGCGCGATCGCCAGTTGTTGCTGTTGTCCTCCACTCAAATCTCCGCCCATGCGAGATAGCATAGATTTTAGCACAGGAAACAAGCTAAAAATTTCCTCTGGAATCTCAGCGTTGTTCCCTCTACCTTGACGACAGGCTTCCAACCCCAGCAACAGATTTTCTTTTACCGTTAACCGGGGAATAATCTCCCGCCCTTGGGGAACATAACCAATGCCTAATTTTGCCCGTTTATCTGTAGATTTATGGGTAATCGGTTGCTCGGCTAAGGTAATTGTACCTGTTCGAGGTTTGAGCAACCCCATAATCGTTTTCAATAATGTTGTTTTTCCCACGCCATTACGCCCAATCAGACAAACCATTTGTCCAACGGGTACACTTAAATCCACATCCCGCAGGATGTGACTTTCGCCATAGTAAACATTTACATCCCTAATTTGCAGCATTAGCTGAGTTGAGGATTGATGATCGATTTTAGATATTACTTGGTCTGTTTGACTCATAGCTAGAAGCGATTAATTGGTATTCTTAGTGTAGTGCAGCATCGCTCAAGAATTAGTGTAGGGGCGGGTTTAGGGACTAAATTCCGCTATTCACCGATAACATTTCAACAAAACCCGCCCTCCCCACCGATAACTGAACTGGTATTCGTAGGTTGTAGGGGCGGGTTTAGGGATTAAAATCCGCTATTCACCGATAACATTTCAACAAAACCCGCCCTCCCCACTGAACTGGTATTCGTAGGTTGTAGGGGCGGGTTTAGGGATTAAAATCCGCTATTCACCGATAACATTTCAACAAAACCCGCCCTCCCCACCGATAACTTTTCAATTCAAAGTTTTTAATTTGATTTTGTAAATGTTATGGAATTTTGACTGAGCAGCAGCAGTCTCTGGAAAAGCCCAATTTGACGTTGTTATTTGGCTGTAGTATGATATATTAAATTATGTATAGTCTGGTATTATAGGTCAATTGTAGTTAATTTACAAAAACACAGGATTGAAACCCTCAGTCTGGCGTCATTTTCTGCACTAGCGTCAGCAAAACTCAAAAAATACAAGCATACCCCAATGACAAAATTTTTTGAGCTTACTCAGAAATAACTTTGACAAAAAACACATTGTATGTATTTATTCCTCAATCACAACGACTTGGAGGTATCTGCTTTTAAGCGATTTACCACAGCTTCCGGTAAATCCAGAAGCTTGACCAGTTCTTTGTAAGCGGCGGCTTCTTGTTGATTAATAGTGGGTTCATTAGGCGTGCGAGCGCTAACATTAATCACCTCATACCCCAACTTCAGAATTAACTCCCGTTCTTCAGGACTTTCAATTTGAGCCACCAACTCATCAATATCAACATGAGCAGCTAGATAATCCCGCAATTCTGTTTGTAACTTTTCCTGCTCTTCACTATCCGTTGAAAACAATTGACTCAAGCGAGCAATAATTAACTCCGCTTCTTCAGGCGCTAAATCCCCATCAGACCAAGCCATAGCGGTGACAATTCGCAGCAGTTTCATTTGACGGGCGCTAATTGAGGACTCTCGTCCCAAATACACCTCCACCACACGGGGGTCATTATGCACCTCATCAATACTTCCTTCACATAACACCGACCCCTCATGCAGCACCGTCACCTTACGGGCAATCAGCCGCACAAATTCCATGTCATGTTCAATGACAATAATTGAATGACTCTCGGCTAAATTGATCAGTAAGTCAGCAATATTTTCAGTCTCTTCATCCGTCAACCCCGCCACAGGTTCATCAACCAGCAATAAATCCGGGGATTGCGCCACCAACATGCCAATTTCTAACCGTTGCTTTTCCCCATGGGAAAGTAAATCGGCTTGTAAATCGGCTTTGGAAACTAAACCAATTGTTTCTAATAACCCTAACACCGTGCGTCGTTCCGATGTAGCAGGACGCCCAAACAGTGTTGAAAACACAGTTTTACTGCGATTACAGGCTAAGTCTAAATTTTCTCGCACCGTTAGATTTAGGTAAACTCGCGGGGTTTGAAATTTACGACCAATCCCCATGCGTACAATCCTATCTTCTGATTTACGCCGTAAATTCTGTCCTTTAAATAGAACTCGTCCCCTAGTTGGCTGGACTTTTCCGGTGATCACATCGAGGAACGTGGTTTTTCCCGCACCATTGGGTCCAATAATCACCCGTAACTCTCCAGTATCCATACTGAAGTTGAGGGTGTTGAGTGCCTTAAAGCCATCAAAACTAACGGTTAAATCTTCAATCGCTAAAATTTGTTGATTCATGTTTAGCAAGACTTTAGCTGACTAATGACAAAGGAATAATGACAATGATATTTACTAGAATTCCCTATTCCCTATTCCCCATTCCCTGTTCCCTGTTCCCTATTCCCTATTCCCTGTTCCCTAAAACTAATGACTAATTTCCTCTCGTTCACGTTGCACATCTGGGTCTTCTTCTAAACTAGGATAAGTAATTACCTCTTTGCGCTTACCGAATAGACTCAGCAACGCCTGATACCCGGAATACCGCCACCACCCCACAATTCCACTCGGCAACACCGTCACCACTACCAAAAATAATCCGCCTTGGAAAAATAGCCAACTTTCGGCAAAGTTTTCACTTAAAATACTTTTGGCAAAATTAACCACCAGCGCCCCTAGAATTGCGCCCACGAGTGTAGCACGACCACCAACCGCCACCCAAATCACCATTTCAATCGAGAAGGCAATATCCATCGCCTTCGGTGAAACAATACCCGTTTGCAGCGTGAACATCGCCCCCGCGATTCCCGCCAACCCCGCAGAAATGGCAAAGACTAAAACCTTAAATCCGGTGGGATTGTATCCCGAAAACCGCACCCGATTTTCATCATCGCGAATCGCCACCAGTAACCGCCCAAAACGCCCCTGAGTCAGCCAGCGACATAAGGCATAAGAGACAACCAGCAACAGAATTGTGATAGTATAAAATATAAACTGGGTTCGCGTGGCATTCACATCAGCCCCCAGCAAGGTTTGGTAATTGGTCAAACCATTCGTACCGTTGAATAGTTTCTGTTGACCATTGAAGAAATTGAAAAAGACAATTGTCGCGGCTTGGGTGAGGATAGAAAAATAAACGCCCCGAATCCGGTTACGAAAGACAAGATAGCCAAACAAACTCCCGACGACAGCCGGAATAATAATCACGGCAAAGACAGCAAATCCAAAGGAATCAAAGGGTTGCCAAAACCAGGGCAATTTATCCACCCCATAAAGACCCATGAATTCGGGTAAAGTCTCGCCTTCCAAGGGGGCTAATTTTAGATGCATTGCCAACGCATAACCACCCAAGGCGAAAAAGATGCCATGACCCAGACTTAAAAGTCCGGTATAGCCCCAAATCAAGTCAATTGCCAAAGCTGCGATCGCCAATGCCAAAAATCGCCCCAACAAGCTCAGGCGAAAGTCAGACAACGCCAACGGAAACACAATAATCAGCAGCAGTGCGATTAGAGTAACCACACCCACTTCAATCAGCAGCGATTGACGACGCTTGCGCCGTCGGTCTAGTCCGGGAATTTCAATTACTGAGTCATTGGTCATTTGTCAAAACACTGATTTCACGGATTTATTGGAGAGATTGGGGTAGGGAGGTGAGTGAGAGCTTATTCATACACTGATTTCACAGAAAAGTTTGTTCTCTCATTTTGACAGGGTGATTAGGATTTAAAGGAGATTATGAAAGTCATTTGTCATTTGTTTTCCTATTGCCTATTGCCTATTGCCTGTTGTCTTCTGCCTTATAGTTCATAGGATCGTCCTTTCTGTGGAAAAATCCCGCCCGGTCGAATTTGCAGGAAAATGATAATTAGGGCAAATACCATCACCTTTGCCATACTGGTGGTGGCAAAGAAGGTAAAGAAATCAAATAACGGCTCAATGGGCTGAAAGAGCAAAGCCAGTATTCCCGAACCAATCAGGTAATTAATCGTACCAATCGCTAACGCCGCCACAATCGAACCCACCAATTTACCGACGCCGCCAACCACCACCACCATGAACGTATCGACCACATAATTTTGACCGGTATTCGGGCTAACTGAACCCAACAAACTAATCGCACAACCTGCAACCCCCGCTAAACCTGAACCAATAGCAAAGGTTAACGCATCAACCTTACCCGTAGGAATTCCCAAACAAGCGCTCATACTCCGATTTTGAGTTACAGCGCGAATCCGCAATCCCCAAGCTGAACGCTGCAAGAATAGGTAAATTCCCGTGATGCAAAGAATCGTTAGCCCAATAATAAATAATCGGACATAGGATAACTGAAAACTGCCTTCCGATAACTCCACCATCCACCCTCCCCGCATCCAACTTGGCGCGGTGACATCAACACCTTGAGTGCCAAACCAAGGCTTAGTTAACCCTAGCTCGAATGTTTCACTCAAAACCTTGCCAATCGTAAAGACAATTCCCAGGGATAATACCACCATTGTCGGGATTGCCCAAGAACGAATCCGCGGAAAATCTGCCCGACGAGACAGTACCCACAGCGCCCCAAAAAACAGCAGGCAAAATAGAGCAATGCCAATCACCATCACCCAATTTACGCTGCGGACGAACTGCTGCAAAATTAAACTAACGCCCCAGGTTGCTAGCAAGGTTTCCAGGGGACGCCCGTATAGAAAGCGGATAACCCCCCGTTCCAGAACCAATCCGACAAGGGCGGTTACCAGAAACGCGATCGGTATGGCAAATAAGATATAGGTTTCAAACCAAGGTTCCCCCAGAGACTTGAACCCATTTTGGACAACAAAGGTCGTATAAGCACCCAGCATCATCAACTCCCCGTGTGCCAAGTTGATCACACCCATGAGTCCGAACACAATGGCTAATCCCAGCGCTGCAATTAATAAAACAGCGCCAATACTGATACCGCCATAGAGACTATCTAAAAGTCCTGCTAGCACAATTTTCTACGTTGATTGTTGGTCAGGAATGACAAAGGACTAATGACTAATGACTAATGACTGACTTATACATCTTTTAACTTATATTTACCCCCCTTACTCGGATCAGACCAATCACAACCTAATCCCTTAGTATCGGCAACAAATTGATTCCAGGGAACGGGTTCAATAGCCGCTTCCGTCTCGTTGACAATTTCAAACAGACCATCCTCTCCCACTTTTCCAATCCGTACCACCTTCGAGAGGTGATGGTTAGGATTCATGGTGACCATCCCTTCTGGGGCTTCAAATTTCTGACCATAAGCCGCTTTGCGGACAGCTTCTAAGTCATCAGCCGTTCCTGCTTGTTCAACCGCTTGCTTCCACAAGTAAACGCCAATGTAGGCAGCTTCCATGGGGTCATTAGTCACTCGGTCTTCACCATATTTTGCCTTAAATGCCTTGACAAAATCCTGGTTTTCTGGGGTATCAACGGTTTGGAAGTAGTTCCACGCCGCATACTGATCTTTCAGGTATTCTGTACCAATTGCCTTGACTTCTTCTTCAGCAATACTTACAGACATAACCGGATACTTATCCGGGGTTAACCCTGCACCCTGTAGTTGTTTGAAGAAAGCCACATTACTATCTCCGTTGAGAGTATTAAAGATAACGCCCCCCTCTGGTAACGCCGCGCGGATTTTAGTAATAATTGGGGTAACTTCTGTATTTCCTAGAGGCAAGTAATCCTCGCCAACGGTTTCGCCACCCAGTTCTGCAAGCTGTGCCTTAATAATTGTATTAGCGGTACGAGGGAACACGTAGTCAGAACCAATCAGGAAGAATTGTTTGCCCTTATTCTCCAGCAACCAATCCACGGCTGGCTCAATCTGCTGATTCGGAGCAGCGCCTGTATAGAAGATATTGTTAGAACACTCCTGACCCTCGTACTGCACAGGATACCAGAGCATATGTTTTTTCTCTTCAAAGACAGGTAATACCGCCTTGCGGCTAGCCGACGTCCAGCAGCCAAAAACGGAAACGACCTGATCTTGGTCAATTAGCTTTCTGGCTTTCTCAGCAAACGTGGGCCAATCTGAGGCACCATCTTCCACAATCGGTTCAATCTGCTTACCTAGGACACCCCCAGCAGCGTTGATTTCCTCAATGGCGAGTTGTTCGGCATCCACGACACTTTTTTCACTAATCGCCATTGTGCCACTGAGGGAATGGAGAATCCCGACTTTTATCGTGTCACCATTGCCACCAGCCGCCGCCGAGTCAGAGGTTGTCGCCTCTCCTGTGGTATCCGGTGCTGGCGGCTCACTACAGGCTTTGAGCAGAAGCGTGGTTCCCAACGTGGCGGAGCCATAGATCAAAAATTTACGTCGCCCTAATCGTCTAACCATTTGTATAGATATTCCTTCGGTAATTCCAGTCGGTTGATAGAGATAAACCTGGTTAAGCTGTGATATTAGAGCGAGCTTATCCGAGGAATTGTTATTTTTGATACAAAATGACGAGGCAGGAGAGATGGGGAAGATGGGGAAGCCGGAAAAAAAGTTGAACACAAATTAAAAGTTGTGCTAGTATTGATAACTGTGAACGAAATGGGTCGGTGCCCGAGTGGTTAATGGGGGCGGACTGTAAATCCGCTGGCTTTGCCTACGTTGGTTCAAATCCAACTCGGCCCATCACATGACTCTAATTTTTAGAGGGTATGTGTACTAGAAGCGTCCATACAAATATGCCCGTGTAGCTCAGTGGTAGAGCACACCCTTGGTAAGGGTGAGGTCACGAGTTCAATCCTCGTCACGGGCTTTTTGGATATCTATATTTGATAAGGCTTGTAAGCTTATAGCTTAATTGAGACATCCAGAGTTATAGTACTAAATCTGGGTGTCTTAGTTGTTTTCGGGTATCAAGTGGGTATCATGGATTAGAGTACAGAAATATGATACCCAATATTTGATACCCAATGAGAGCCATTACATCTACTGGAACCGCTTCTAAGGCTTCAAAAGGCACTGTGGTAGTAGAAAACTTCAGTAAATAGCTTGTTGGAAATGGTCAAGAACTAAGCAAATTACTCAATACAATCCTTGGAACGAGCTACAGAAAAGAATAAAAGTCCCACCTAAACAGTCTCCTGAACCTTTTAGCAAAGATGAGATTATTAAAATCATAGAATCATTTCAAACAAACAAACATTACAAGCACTATACAAATTACGTACAATTTATTTTTGCGACTGGTGTGAGGACTGGTGAAGCGATAGGTTTAAGATGGAAACATATTTCTAATGACTTTTATACTATCTGGATAGGTGAAAGTATAACGCGCGGTGTTCATAAATCCACTAAAACTAATAAAACTCGAATAATCCCTGTTAATGACAAGCTAAAAAAATTGCTGCAATCAATTAAACCAGGCGATGCTAAACCTGATGATTTAGTATTTACTAGCCCTGGAGGTAATGCAATTGATGACCACAACTTTAGTCAGAGAGCTTGGAAAAAATGTCTAGATCAAGCAGGAGTTGAGCATAGAAAGCCTTATAATACACGACACACATTTATCTCTCATTGCCTAGAAGCTGGAATGAATCCTGTGGTAGTTGCTGAAATAACTGGTCATGATGTGCAAACTTTATATGAAAATTATGCTGGTGTTGTATGTTCAAAACCAACCTTACCTGAACTTTTTTAATTGCTGATGAATAAATGACACAAAGGATAGTCGTTTAAATTTCTATAGATCTAGCTAGCCCCTAAGAGCGATAATATTATGAAGACAAATATAGGTCAGAAAAATGTTTAAACGCATCTGGAACCGCCTTTTTCAAGTCATCATCGTGCTTATGGGGTTGTGGCTAGCCTGGGATTTGCTGGCTCACCTGGTTGCGGAAATTTTATGGTTCATTGAGCTTGACTATTTGTCAGCGTTCTGGTTACGCTTGCGGACTCAGCTAGGTTTGTGGGCATTTGTTGGCTGCTTATCCGCCGGATTTTTACTCAGTAATTTGTTTCTCGCCAATCGGCTGAAGTATCCCGCCGCCATCGCCAAGGAGGTTGGTAACCCCACGAGGATACCTCCGGGGACTACTCAAATCAATCCAACCCTACCAAAGACTCCTACACCAGACTCTACACCCTTCAACCTTATAAAGGGAGCGTTAGCGCTGAGGTTAGGATTACTCTTACCAATCGTACTATGCCTCGACGTACTCGTGGGGATTATGCTACTCCATTACGGCGAAGTGGCTATCTCCCTGTGGCAACCTGATTTTAATTTACCCAGTGTAACCCCACCCCTACCACCTCCTTTTGATTGGACTTCCATAAACGATGTATTGTTACGGCTGCTGGTACAGATAATACAACTCATTGTTTTAGTCATCATTGTCATCGCATTGGTGGTTAATTCCCAATTCTGGTTAACGGCGATGGCTGTTGCTTTTTCAGTGGTTTTTGCCTTAGTGGTATCTGGACAATGGGGCAGGATTTTGCAGTATTTCCAGCCAACCGCCTTTAACGCGAATGACCCTTTATTGGGCACGGATATTAGTTTCTATGTCTTTAAACTTCCGGTGTGGCAACTATTGAACTTTTGGCTGGGGGGGCTGTGTCTGTTTGGTTTAGTCGCCGTAACGTTAACCTATTTGGTATCTGGAAATAGCCTGTCTCATGGGCGGTTTCCCGGATTTTCTGATCATCAACTTTATCATTTACATGGATTGGGTTCCTTGGCGATGGCGACGGTAGCGTTCCATTATTGGCTATCGCGCTACGAACTGCTGTATTCCACTCGTGGCGTTACCTATGGTGCTAGTTATACCGATGTTAAGGCGCAGTTACCGATTAATACAGGGTTAAGTGTTTTCGCCCTGGGAATTGCTCTATTTTTACTGATTAGACCGATAATCGGGTTTAAGTCGCTGCACAGGAGTGGCAAGGGAACACTCTCCCTACTGGGATTGTATGTGATCATGGTCGCGATCGCAGGCTGGCTAATCCCGGCGACGGTGCAACGGTTTGGCGTGCAGCCAAATGAATTGGAACGAGAACGCCTCTATATTGAACGCAGTATCAAACTGAGTCGAGCGGCGTTTGATCTTGATAGTATCAATGTGGAAATCTTTGACCCTGAAGGCGAACTCACCAGTGCTGATTTAGATGAAAATATTTTAACGATTCGCAATATCCGCCTCTGGGATGCTCGTCCCATTCTGCAAACTAATCGTCAGCTACAACGTATCCGTCTCTACTACGAATTTCCGGACGCTGATATTGACCGCTACAGACTACCGTTAGAAGTGACGGGTGTTCCGCCTTCCTTTGCGGGAGAACAAGGCGATGAACTAGAAGCAGAAGACACAGAGATTTCCCTAACTGTACCCACACCCGGTTTCACGATTGAAAAGCAACAGGTGATTATTGCACCCAGGGAATTATCCTACGAATCGGTTCCCGAACAAGCCCAAACCTGGGTTAACCAACACTTAGTTTATACCCACGGCTATGGCTTTACGATGAGTCCTGTAAATCGGGTGGGTAGTGGCGGATTGCCTAACTATTTTGTTAAAGATATTGGCACCGGTGCTGATCTCGGTGTTGGCGGCGATTTATCCACATCTAGCCAACTGATTCGCGAAAGTATTCCGATTGGGGCGCCGCGAATTTACTACGGACAACTCACTGAAAATTATGTGATGACTCCCACTAAAGTGCAGGAATTCGATTATCCCAGTGGTGAGGATAATGTTTACAATACCTACGATGGCACTGGGGGTGTGCAGATTAGTTCACTATGGCGCAGGCTGTTATTTGCCGAGTATCTCAAAGATTGGAAGATGTTGTTTACGGACAACTTTACGCCGGAAACCAAGGTATTATTCCGTCGCAACATCAACCAACGGATTCGGGCGATCGCGCCGTTCTTACGTTATGATCGCGATCCGTATATTGTCAGTGTTAATCCTCAGGGTAAGGAAACAGAAACGGATCAAGCCTATCTTTACTGGATTATTGACGCCTACACCACCAGCGAACATTATCCCTATTCTGACCCGGGTGATAATGAATTTAACTATATCCGCAATTCGGTTAAAGTCGTCATTGATGCCTATCACGGCACGATTACATTCTATGTTGCCGACCCCGACGATCCAATTATTCAAACCTGGACAAAGATTTTTCCTACCCTATTCCAACCGTTAGATGCTATGCCTCCGGCGCTGCGACGTCATATTCGCTATCCGGTAGACATCTTCAGTGTTCAGTCGGAACGGTTGCTTACCTATCACATGACTGACCCCCAAGTATTTTACAACCGGGAAGACCAGTGGCGGATTCCCCAGGAGATTTATGGCAGGGAGTTGCAACCCCTAGAACCCTACTACCTGATTATGAAACTGCCAACTGCCACCAATGAGGAGTTCATTCTCCTCCATCCCTTTACACCTCAGGCACGTAATAATTTAATTGCTTGGTTAGCAGGGCGTTCAGATGGTGAGAATTATGGCAAATTACTTTTATATCAGTTTCCCAAACAAGAACTAATTTACGGACCCGAACAAATTGAAGCCCTAATTAATCAAGATCCGGTCATTTCTCAGCAAATCTCACTGTGGAATCGTCAAGGTTCACGGGCGGTTCAGGGGAATCTTTTGGTGATTCCGATTGAACAATCCTTACTTTATGTCGAACCGCTTTACCTGGAAGCCGAACGCAATAGCCTACCTATTTTAGCGCGGGTCATTGTTGTTTATGAAAATCGCATTATCATGGCGGAAAGTTTAGAAAAGGCGCTGGAGGGAATCTTTGAGCAACCTGAACAAGAACCAGCCCCCACGATTATTCGTCCCCTAGAGGAACCTCCTGTGCCGTTAGGGGGGGGATAAGTAGGGTCTAGTGGGTAGGGAGCAGGGGGAGCAGGGGGAGCAGGGGGAGCAGGGGGAGCAGGGGAAGTTAGTAGGGGTTTGGTGACCAAACCCCTACACGCCTCCCTCCTGTAACACTTCCGAGAAGGCAAAATCGGGTTCGGCTAATACAAATATTGTTGTCGGTAATCCCGTGGCTAAACCTTGCAAACGTTCGTAATAACTGGTGTAATCATCCATCGGTTTCGCCATACCTAAGAAGACTAAATCCGCACTTTGAGAAGACCGACGCAGGATTTCCGGGAACGGGCGTCCCTTTGCTTCAATCACTTGCGATCGCGCCCCGATCCGCAGTTGTTTAGTCAGGTTTTCCACATTCTTCCGCGTGGCTTGGGCGGCGGCGTTATTGGCGACGACTAATTTAAGGTTAATTTCGGCACTGCGCCATTCCAGACTCGTCCGCAACAGATACGCCAAAATTAACATCAAACCCCCATTTGCCTGTAACCCCCCCCACCAAACATCAATCCGTTTGCGGCGACCAAATCCCCGTTCCTCCACATCCCGTAAAATCACCACATTGCGACGGGCTTGATGCAAGTTGGCGATCATCTGACAGTAACTCCCGCGATGAGAGGCTTGTTCACTATCGCCTAACAGAATCGTATTGGGAACCAACGGACCAATCCCATACGCCTCAACTAACCGTTCCGCCCCAATAAACGGATCAGGGGCAGTAATTAACCGGGCTAACCCTTGCACCCCCCGCTTCTCCAAATACTCGCGAATCGTGGCTTCCATTTCCAACTGCTTGGCTGGATCACGAGATCCACTGGGAATCACACTGGCGACGGTAAATAAACTACGTTTGTGGGTTAAATTTGCCGCAAACTCCACCAAATGCCAGCGACGAGTCGGTGCGCCAGAAAAGACCAGAATATGAGGACGCCAGTTTTTCGTATCAGCGGTATAGTCGAGGCGATTAATTCCCGTCCGTACCAGCGCCATCCAGACACCCTGACGCACATCCCCCCACGCACTTTGTAATTCCCGCCGTTCTAACCAAATATAAACACTCGATACAATCACCGCCGCCATAATTGTCGCCACGGCGTTAAGTAAGAACATCACCCCCAAACAGCCAACCGCCCCCAGCAGAGATAAGGACCAATGCACCCGGAAGGAGGGGCGAAAGGAGGGACTGCGTAAAAAGCTTTCAATTCCCGCCGCCACGTTCAAGACTAAATAGGTGGTGAGGAAGAACATACTCAAAATTGGGGCGATTACGTTGAGATCCCCCAAAGCCACGGCGACTAACACCAAGCCCAAGGTTACTATCGTAGCAATACGCGGTTCATCTTCAGATCCAGAACCCGTTCCCAGAAACTTCAGCCACCGGGGTAAAATCCCATCCCGCGCCAGCGCCTGCATGACTCGGGGTGCACCGAGAATACTACCAATCGCACTGGATAATGTCGCCCCCCAAACCCCCAATAAAACCGAAGGACCCCAGAGGGAGATTTTCTCCATAATTAACGGGTTTTCGATTAAGGTGAGAGCATCCGCCCGCATGGCTAAAAGTATGGGTAATGCCATATAAACCACATAACCCGTCCCCACCGCCGCCAATGTACCAATGGGAATCGAACGGGTAGGATTGCGTAAATCCCCGGACATATTCACCCCCGCCATAATCCCGGTAACGGCGGGAAAGAAGACAGCGAAGACTGTCCAAAAGGGTTCAGAGTTTTGCGGTTTCGCCCCCCACAGTTCAATCTGAGTATTCGGGTCAACCGGGGACCCAAACACCAAACAAATCAAAGACAGCGCGATCGCTGCCATAATAAAGTATTGTGCCTTAATCGCAATTTGGGCAGACGCGATCGCCAGAATTGCCACCAGAATTGTGGTAATGATCGCCGTCAGCCGTAGATTTAAGTTTGGAAACGTCAGCGTCAGACTCTCAGCAAAACCAATCGTATACAGCGCCACGGATATCGCCTGGGCAAAATACAGGGGAATCCCCACCGCGCCGCCGGTTTCAATCCCCAGAGAACGGCTAATCATATAATAAGCGCCCCCAGCCTTGACCACCCGATCTGTTGCGATCGCACAAATCGACAGCGAAGTCAGAAAGGTAATCGCCGTAGACAGGGTGACAATAATCAGCGTACCAAACAACCCCACATTCCCCACGACCCAACCAAATCGCAGGTACATAATCACGCCCAGAATCGTCAGCAGGGACGGCGTATAAACTCCCCCAAATGTACCTAAACCGGTCTCCGGTTCAGGGGGAATTACTGGAGATGACTGTTGACGGAAAGGGTTTTTCATGGTAAGCACCTAAGCCTGGTTCAATCCAACAAGAAAAGGGGAAATTGTTTCAGCAAAGACAGAGTTAGTTCTATCTTGATGTCCCCGTAAACAAGCAAAAAAAAAGAATTAAAGCTTTCTAGCACCCTCACGAAACCCGTATCACACCCTAATTTAAACGATTTTAAGCAGTCGGCGATCGATTCTACTGAATACCCGTGTCCGTTACTGTAGCAAAAAAAAATTCTCTTTAATCTCTATCTCAGGATTAGGGAATGTTGATCCTTCGCTGCGATCGAGGAAACCAGGTTTATAGGGGCGGGTTTAGGGACTTTCGTCTCGCCATGAGATGATAACATTTGTGCAAAACCCGCCCTGACTTTGTAGGGGCGGGTTTAGGGACTTTCGTCTCGCCATGAGATGATAACATTTGTGCAAAACCCGCCCTGACTTTGTAGGGGCGGGTTTAGGGATTTTCGTCTCGCCATGAGATGACAACATTTGTGCAAAACCCGCCCTGACCGAGTGCAAAACCCGCCCCTACACCGCATCACCCCATCACGGATAAAAACTCAACAACGGTAATCCCAACTTTTCATCCCACCCCATGATCAGATTCAAGCATTGAATCGCTTGACCGGCTTGACCTTTAATCAAGTTATCGGTAACTGACATAACAATCACCCGGTCAGTACGCGGATCAACTTCAACGCTGATATAACACAAATTCGTTCCACACGCCCACTTGGTTTGCGGATACGTCCCACTGGGTAAGACGCGCACACAAGGAGACGCACGATAAAATGCATTATAAATCGTCGCCAAATCTTCTCGCACTAATCCGGGGTCACGCAATGTTGCATAAACCGTCGCCAGGAGTCCGCGCACCATTGGCATTAAATGAGGCGTAAACTGTACCATCACCTCATGACCCGCCAAATCACTGCAAATCTGCTCAATTTCCGGGGTATGGCGATGACGCGCCACTCCATAAGCCGACACCGAACTATCCGCTTCTGCGAGTAAAAGATTAGTTTTCGCCTTACGCCCCGCCCCCGATGTGCCTGATTTGGCATCAATAATCGCCGTATCGGGCTGAATTAACCCCTGTTTAAGCAACGGTGCAAGTGCCAAAAGACTGGTAGTAACATAACAGCCAGGACACCCTACCAGTTTCGCATTAGCGATGCGATCGCGATATAATTCCGGTAAGCCATAAACCGCTGAAGCCACGGTTTCCTGGTCATTACGTTCTCCCCCATACCAGGTTTTATAGGTCTCCAAATTCTTAAACCGATAATCAGCCGAAAGGTCAATCACCTTACACCCTTTCGCCAACAACGGCGGCGCCATCTGACACGCCAAACCATTGGGTAACGACAGAAACACCACCTGACAACGGCTGGCAATTTTATCTAAATCAATCTCCTCAATGGTCAAATCCACACAATGACCCAAATGAGGATAGAGTTCAGAAAACGGCTTCCCCGCACTACTACTTCCCCCCAAATAAACCACCTCAACACCTGGGTGATCCATCAATAGGCGTATTAATTGCACGCCTCCATAGCCAGAAGCGCCAATAATTCCGACAGGCAATTGTCCTAAATCACCCATAATATTCCTTCCCTAACAGAGTTAACATCAAAAACAGATGAACATTTGCTGCATTTTAGCTTGAACCGTGATTTCGTGATTTATTTATGGATGGCAGGAATGTTGAGAGTGTAGGGGCGGGTTTAGGGACTTTCATATCGCTATTGATGATAACGTTAATTCAAAACCCGCCCTGACTATCTGTAGAGGTCGATTTCACGACTATCGGTTCCTTTTCACCCAGAGGTAACTAAACCCACCCCATCTCCCCACCTGCACTCGGTTCAGAGAGTTCGCTACTATAAAATCAGACCATTCCACAGCCAAGGGATAGTAACTCAATGCCAATCCGATTATCCACGCCAGAGGCAAACATTTCTGCTAATCCAGACACAGACACACCTCATTGTCATCCGCCCCATCAGGTTGAACGCCAGCGGATTAGTTCATTGCAGCCAAAAATGCTCAACACCGAAAAAGCCCAACGCATGGCAGAATTGTTCAGTTCCCTAGGAGACACAAATCGGCTGAGGATCATCTCCCTACTCGCGATCGCAGAACTCTGTGTATGTGACATCGCCACCGCGCTGGATATGAGCGAATCCGCCGTCTCCCATCAATTACGCACCCTACGAGCCATGCGATTAGTACGGTATCATAAACGCGGTCGCAAGGTCTATTATCATCTTCAAGATCAGCACGTTCTCGACTTGTATCAATCCGTCGCCGAACATCTAGATGAACCGATCTAACTATGAATCCTAAATTCCCCATTCCCCATTCCCCATTCCCTGTTCCCTAAAAAATGATTACTTGGCAACAAAATAGTGACAATCCTGAAAATGGCGCAAATCTCACCAAAATTAGCAAATTTTGGACAGCGTTAAACAACCGTAAAATTGCATGGCGACAGCGACTAATTCCTGCTAGTGGAAATGCCCAGGAAATCGACTGGGAATGGCAGCGGTTTGACGACGAGTTTAAACTGCAAAATCCCCAAATTCGCGGAATTACCCTCTACTGGCAAAAAGTGGACACAGATCAAGAACGCAGCACAACCCCCTGGAAACTTGAACTTGATCCGCAACGGCTTCAGCTTTATATTTATCCTCAATCTCAGAAAAATTTAGTCATCCGGGTGGGAATTCCGGAAGTTGTCTATCAGAAAATAGAAATTACCAATCCTCAATGGGAAAGTCACTCTCAAGAGGAAAATCATATTATCACATTGCGCGATAAGCAGCAACAAATCGAAGTAAAACTTACCCTCAGCCCCGAAAATATCGCCCAGCTTAAAGAAAATCTGCCCGGATAGCAGCAGTTGGATATCCCCCTAAATCCCCCATGGAACAAAAAGCGAAGCAACATCTGGTCTCCCCCATGGAACAAAAAGCGAAGCAACATCTGGTCTCCCCCTTTTTAAGGGGGACGGAAGGGGGATCAAATAGGGGGACGGAAGGGGGATCAAATAGGGGGACGGAAGGGGGATCAAATAGGGGGACGGAAGGGGGATCAAATAGGGGGACGGAAGGGGTAATTTCCAGTTCCCTCCCCTTGATAAAGGGAGGGTTAGGGTCGCGTCAAGGTATTGCGTTCTGTTTGAGCTTAAGTTGACACCAATGGGGCTGAATATCCCCCTACTTATTATTAGCGATTTCCTGGTGTTCGTCCCCCCTCATCATTACTACCGCCATGAGGACGAGAATTGCCGGGATCACAACCTTCTGCCCCATTACCAATGCCTTGGTTACAATTTTGGCGTCGAGGTTTTTCCATTTCTATTTCCTGTTCTCCACCCGATTCTTGCACCTCATTTTCCAGTTCTTCAAATTCAATCGCCGCCACATAAGGAGAAGAAATTGCCACGGTTTCCCCGGTACTCACCAAAGCTTGATACAAAAATGCCGCTACTTCTGCCCGAGTTGCTATCTGATTAGGATTCAGTAATTCGACATTAGGATAATTGACCACAATGCCTCGCTGCGTCGCCGCAGCAACTAAAGGACGAACATTAACCGGAATCGCTGATGCATCATTATAAAATTGCAAAATGTTCGTCGCTGATCCATTCACAGAATAATTTAACCCCTGAGTTAATGCCAATAATACTTCCAATCGCGATAACTTTTGCTTGGGGTTAAAGTTATTAGCAGAATTAACCGTTAAAAACCCCGTTTCACAAGCTTCTTCAATGGCATTGTATGCCCAGTGACGGCTAGAAACATCCCGGATACTAACATTACGGATTTTCGTCTTCTCAAACGCCTTACGAATCATCGCCGCAAACTGGGCGCGAGTCACAGGTTCATTGGGACGAAATCTGCCATCGGGAAATCCGCTGATAATATCTAAGCGTACCAATTCGGCAATAAAGTCCTGCGCCCAATAGTTACTGGCGATATCAGCGAAATTCGTTTGTACAGTTTGGCGGATTTGGGAACCACTAGCGGCGACTTGTTGCTGTTGAGTCGTCCTCCCACTCATCTGAGTGGTTTGGTTGGTTTGACGTTGACTAGCGCGACTGTCAACAGTTCCCTGTGTGGTTTGACTGGTGGTACTTCCGGAGGTAATTTGCGTAGTTTCACGGTTGCGGGTGCGGATGCGTTGTTCTTCAATCAGCGTCGCGGTATACCGGGCGGTCATTTTCTGGCTTACGGTTTCATCCAGGGCGACGACTGAACCCGTTCCATCCGTGCGATACGCCCACAGTTTATCCTCACTCCCGACAATCACCAACCACCCTGGAACTAGCGCCTGGGTGCAAATCTGATCGTCGCCTAATCCCAAACAACCATCAGACCAAGTTTGGCGGGCGACTTTGAGGATTTTTAGCTCAGATGTATCCAAATTACGGCGACGGCTGATATCCTCAAAGACAGCCTCTGCGATCGCGTCCGGTAAAGATTCAACGGTATCCGCTTCTACTGAGGAAGTTTGGGCAAGTTCCATCCCCTGAATCACCTCTAGGGGAGATGTGGGGATAGGATTTGCCAAGGAAGGAGTAGCGGTGGCGATCGCAAATCCAGTGACAACGATCATTATCCTACCGCTTGACGCAAATAGTTGTTGACTCATAACACGCATACCAAACACAAACAAAAGGAATCTAAAGACAGAACTGATGGGGAAACTGTTCCCATTTATTCAAACGTGGCGATTCTCAATAAACAGGAATCT
The DNA here is from genome assembly GCF_040218875.1 of Coleofasciculus sp. D1-CHI-01. Classification (NCBI taxonomy): domain Bacteria; kingdom Bacillati; phylum Cyanobacteriota; class Cyanophyceae; order Coleofasciculales; family Coleofasciculaceae; genus Coleofasciculus; species Coleofasciculus sp. D1-CHI-01. The sequence goes on along the minus strand of NZ_JAVJQP010000014.1, from coordinate 16,217 downwards.
GGGCAAAAATTTTCCAGAATCTGTCTCAATCCCGGTATCATAGAACAAAACACTTAAACAAACTTCATAAAGCACCGTGATTACCCAACCGCGAATCCCGAACAACCCCTTAGAAAAGCACGTTTGGACTTGGCAAGGTCACTCAATTCAATACACCGTCCAGGGAACAGGTCAACCCTTGTTATTGATTCACGGCTTTGGTGCATCCATTGGACATTGGCGCAAGAATATCCCGGTTCTGGCGGATGCAGGATATCGGGTGTTTGCGATTGACCTGTTAGGGTTCGGCGGATCAGATAAACCCGCCTTAAACTACAGCTTAGAGGTATGGCAGGAACAGATCAAAGACTTCTGGGACGCCCATATCCAAGAACCAACGGTATTTATTGGCAACTCAATTGGGGCGCTATTGAGTTTAATGGTGGTTACTCAAGACCCGGATATCGCCGTTGGTGGTGTTTTAATTAACTGTGCAGGGGGCTTAAATCACCGTCCCGATGAGTTAAATTTACCCTTGCGGCTGGTGATGGGAACCTTTAACAAATTGGTCAGTTCTAAAACCGTCGGTCCGTTTTTATTTAACCGAATTCGCCAAAAAAACCGAATTCGCAACACGCTGCGTCAGGTTTACTGTGATCCCGCCGCGATTACAGAAGAATTAGTCGATTTACTCTACCAGCCCTCCTGTGATCCGGGTGCCCAACAGGTATTTGCATCTGTCTTAACGGGTCCAGCCGGTCCTGCGCCTGGGGAATTATTACCCAAATTAAACCGTCCTCTATTAGTTCTTTGGGGCGAAAATGACCCTTGGACACCCATTAATGGGGCGGCGATTTACCAGCAGCAGCGCCAAATGGAGAAAGATGTCGAGTTTTTTGCCATCCCCCAAGCGGGTCATTGTCCACATGATGAGAAGCCAGACAGGGTTAATTCCTTAATTCTCGATTGGCTGAGTCAGCAATATAGCAGCACTAAGCTGTCATGCATTTAAATTGGGGATGGGTAGCGAGCAAGATGCTCGCACTACGGCAATGATGAGAGCCATTCTTGACATTAATGTTTAAATGCCGAACAGCTTAAGGCAAGTTAGAACATTCTTACCGTTCCCTGTTCCCTGTTCCCTGTTCCCTGTTCCCTGTTCCCTGTTCCCTTATGAATCCAATTCTTGCGGGTTTTATTGCCAGTTTACTGGCGGGACTCGCAACCTTTGTCGGTGCGTTACCCGTATTTTTACCGATTCCTTTGACCCACCGATTACAAGCGATCGCGTTAGGATTCGGGGGTGGGGTAATGCTAGCTGCGACGGCGTTTTCGTTAATTTTACCGGGTAAAGATGCGGCGATTTCTCAAGGCGCTTCCCAGATGAATGCAGCGTTAATTATGAGTTTGGGTGTGCTTCTGGGAACGGCGTTTTTAGGGTTAAGTAATAAGTATCTACCACACGAACATTTTCATAAGGGTTCAGAAGGGGTAAATTCTCAACATCTCAGACGCATTTGGTTATTTATTATCGCGATTACGATTCATAACTTTCCCGAAGGCTTGGCGGTTGGGGTTAACTTTGGTGCAGGAAATCCGGCGCAGGGAATTCCCTTGGCGATCGGGATTGGATTGCAGAATATTCCAGAGGGTTTGGTTGTAGCGGTTTCGTTGTTGGCGGAAGGTTACTCAAGCTTTTATGCTGTGGGGGTTTCGTTGTTGACAGGGTTAGTCGAACCCGTGGGGGGTTTACTGGGTGCAGGTGTGGTGGCGATCGCACAACCCCTTTTACCCTGGGGAATGGCATTTGCAGCGGGTGCGATGCTGTTTGTGATTAGCGATGAAATTATCCCCGAATCCCATCGTCAAGGTCGCGAACACGAAGCCACAATTGGGATTATAGTAGGATTCGTGATCATGATGCTTCTCGATATTGGCTTAGGTTGAACCAATACCTCGATAAAACAAAGTGAGTAGCACAGTCTATGTACTTTGTCTAGCTTTTTTGTATTTACTTTATAAATAAACCTCCATCGGTGAATCCACGCGGACTTTTCGGGAATTTCACCCAAAAATTTCCGTAGTTCTCTGGATGTTTTTTGGGCTGAGATCTCCCAAAATTGAATTGGGTGAATTCTGTGAGGGACTACCCTCAGCAAGCCAGGTCAATGATTAGGTTGTCTGGTGATTTCGATTATCAGTTGGTTGCATCTAACAAAAACAAATGAATCTTGAAGACATTGCTCGGTATTACATTGATACCCCAGCGTATGATCTCTCGCCTTCCATCGTGAAAGGCTTCCGTCAGTTTATCGTGGATATAGCACAGGTAGAACTCCAGGGTATGGAGTTTCAGTATGTTGATTACTTTCCTTACATGAAAGGAACAGAACTGAGCTTAGAGCATATCTATAGGGATTACAACCAAGGAAAACTAATGATTACCACTCAGTTCAACAACTCTGATCTTTTGGGTTCAGACATTAACCTGATTTTCCGCTGTATTCACGAAGTCCATCACATCAAACTGAATGTTGGTTTTGATTTAGAAGGGGAATTTGCTACAGCGGTTCATCTGATCGAGAAAACAGATAATCTGTTATTTAAGCAGATTCTTTTCAGTGAAAGCTTAGGACAAATTGCCGTGCGCTTGTGCCAAGGAAAGTTTCCCGACGACCAAAAAGTTGTCCTCTTTGAGCCTGAGGTGCTGCACTGTTTGAAAAAAGAATGGAAATCTTTGTTGAACTGAATTTTCCAAGCAAGAGATAGGTTAGATAAGGGAAATGGGGAGTTATAGCACTACGCTCTAAGGTTAGGACAAAAGAAGAAAAATTAATTTAAATCGCTTGACCCTGAATTTCGACAGGACTTCGGACGTTCGGCGAGCGCTCAGTCGAGCCGCGCTCACGCGGCAACTGAGCCTGTCGAAGTTCAGTCGAACGCTCAATTGCCGCGAAGCGACGCCCTTAGTCACTGTAGTGGCGTGGCACACCTTAGCAAGATGAATTAGAATGGGAGACCCGAAACCGTAGGGGCGCATAGACGTGCGCCCGATTCAATGGTAAAGTCTATTCCACCATTTTAGCTGTGCCATGCCAGTAGAGCGGGTGATGGGACTCGAACCCACGACATCCAGCTTGGGAAGCTGACGTTCTACCACTGAACTACACCCGCAAGTTACTCTCAACGAGAATCTTTAAGCTATTATATCAATAAATTTGCCTCATATTTCTACCTGACTCTGAAGTTAAAGACTTAACCTTGATTGAGTTAGGTGTGTTTTTGTTTACACAAAACCCCTGAAAGTCTTGCAAATAAAGGGGTTGCGAGTTCGGTAGCAGTTAGCTATGACTAAGAACACGCCGAGGTTGTGAATCCTCAGCTCACAATCAGCTTAATTTCATTGCATCCTGTAAAGTATAGAGTTATAACTGTTCGATTGATCCTCAAACCATTGCACTCCGCAGGGATTACCCAGGATGTTTAACGCAACAGAAATTCTCATAAACTCATTTGTCCAAAAACTCCGGGACGGCTACCACCGGACTTACGGGGGGCTGAAAACTGACTATGAGGACATTATTGCTTGGGCAGGCAGTATGGCAATGGAAAATATTGCCAACAGCGATGCCCTCTATCATAATGTCGAGCATTCTATTCTCGTCACCTTAGTCGGTCAGGAGATTCTCCGAGGCAAGCATATCCGTGAAGGGGGCGTCACACCAGAAGATTGGTTGCACTTTATCATTTCTCTGGTTTGCCACGACATTGGCTACGTCAAAGGCGTCTGTCGTCAGGATCGCGAAACTGAACGACTTTATGCGACGGGCAAAAATGGTGAGATGGTGCATCTGCCTCCTGGCGCTACCGATGCATCCCTAACGCCTCATCATGTTGATCGGGCGAAACTGTTTACCGATGAGCGATTTGGCGGTCATAAACTGATTGACGCGGAACTGATTAAGCTCAATATTGAACTGACTCGTTTCCCGGTTCCCAAAGAAGGGGATCATCGAGATACCCTGAATTATCCCGGTTTGATTCGTGCCTCTGACTTAATTGGTCAGCTTTCTGATCCCCGCTATCTCAAGAAAATTAGCTCTCTATTCTACGAATTTGAAGAAACGGGTGTCAATCAAGCCTTAGGCTATGAGCATCCTGGTGACCTTCGCGCTGGTTATTCCAGGTTTTACTGGAATGGAGTATTTCCGTTTATCCAGGAAGCCCTGCGTTACCTGTCCCTCACCCAAGAGGGTAAGCAAATCACCGCCAACCTCTACTCCAATGTGTTTGTTGTCGAACACGAAAAGAACGAAGAACAACACCGACAACTCGCCCAGCAGCTTAACTCTTAACCTGTAACCCATGAACTGGTGGCAAAAACTGAAAAAGAACCCCCTGGCTCGGTTTGGCGCGATCGTGCTATTGATTTTTTACCTTGCCGTAATTGCGGCTGATTTTGTCGCGCCTTATGACCCGTATGTCTCCCAACCCAATGGTTCCCTGTTGCCACCCACCCAAGTCTACTGGCGCACTCCTGAAGGCAGGTTTATTGGTCCCCATGTTTACCCAACTACCCAAGGACCAACAGATTTAGAGACGGGGGAACGAGAACTGATGGTGGATTGGCAAAGTCCGTCCCCCATCCGTTTATTTGTTCAAGGTTCGGCGTACCAGTTTCTGCAACTGCGTTTCCCCTTACCACCAAATTTTGAAGAGGTGGAGATATTTGGCGGAATTCCGATGAACTTGCACTTGTTCGGCACGATTGGTGAAGGCAAACTGAATCTGTTGGGGACGGATGAGCAAGGTCGTGATCAATTCAGTCGTTTGGTGTATGGAGGGCGAATTAGTCTAAGTATCGGGTTAGTGGGAATTGCCATCTCTTTTCCTCTGGGTTTAATTATCGGCGGAATTTCTGGCTATTTCGGGGGGTGGATTGATGCCATGTTGATGCGCCTAGTCGAAGTGATGATGACGATTCCCACTCTATACCTACTCGTGGCATTGGCGTCAGTGTTACCACCAGGACTAACCAGCGCCCAACGATTTTTGTTAATTGTTTTAATTACCTCGTTTATTGGCTGGTCTGGATTAGCCCGGGTGATTCGCGGACAGGTATTATCAATTAAAGAACGAGAATTTGTCCAAGCATCCCAGGCGATGGGGGCTAAACCGCTGTACATTATTGTCCGCCATGTGCTGCCCCAAACGGCCACCTATGTGATTATCTCAGCCACTCTCGCCGTCCCCAGTTTTATTGTGGCGGAATCGGTGCTGAGTTTAATTGGTCTGGGCATTCAGCAACCTGACCCCTCCTGGGGAAATTTGTTGTCCTTGGCAACGAATGCTTCGATTTTGGTGCTACAACCCTGGTTAATTTGGCCCCCCGCCGCGCTGATTATCTTGACCGTGTTAGCCTTTAACTTGCTGGGGGATGGTCTACGGGATGCCCTTGATCCTCGGAGTTTGCAGCGCTAGGGGGAAGAGTTCCATTGGATTGCGCTGGTGGCAAGGTTCGGCGTAGGGCAGTCTTTTGGGCAAAGTCTTTGCCTTCGGTGAGCAGATAATCGAGAAAGGTGCGAGCGACAATGGAGAGTTGTTTGCCATTTGGGTAAACCGCATACCAGTATCGTTCAATCGGGAATTCTTCCACATCTAGAATGGTCAGTTGGTTACAGATGCCCTCTAAGGCTAAGGTATGACGGGATAAAACCGAAATGCCTAACCCTCCCGCGATCGCTTGTTTAATGGCTTCATTGCTGCCTAAGTCAAGCTGTACTTTTAACTCAATATCACGGGCATCAAATAGTTCTTGTACTGCCTTGCGTGTTCCTGATCCCGGTTCTCTCATAATAAAGGGTTCCTCTGCCAAACGCTCTAGAGGAATATTGGTTTCATTCACCAACGGATGATCCGCCGGGGCGATGACAACGAGGGGATTGTCAAGAATGGCTTCGTAGGTAATATCCAGATCCGGGAGTTGACTCATGACATACAAGTCATCGGCATTGTCATTCAGACGATTCAAGATAAATTCATGATTGGTCACCTGAAGCGACACATCGATTCCTGGATAACGCCGACAAAATGGACCGAGTAACCGGGGAATAAAATATTTGGCGGTTGTGATCACCGAAACCCGCAGGCGTCCCTGTTTCAGACCTTGCAAATCAGCGACGGTCATCTCAAACTGGTCTAAATTCTCAAATATGGCACGACAGGTCTTGACGAGTTCCTCTCCGGCTTGGGTAAGATAAAGACGTTTGCCTACTTGATCAAATAAGGGAACACCAACCGCTCGGGTCAACTGTTTCACCTGCATTGACACCGTGGGTTGGGTGAGAAATAGTTCTTCGGCTGCACGAGTAAAACTATTATGTCGAGCAACGGCTTCAAAGACTTTGAGCTGATGCAGCGTGGCTTGCTTCAACGATACTCCTCCTTGATAGAAATAATTTATAGATTATAGTCTATGATTTCTATCAGAACAATATATTTTTCCTATGGTAACTCTGAGTTAATATTTCAGATAACACCAAACAAGTGACAGTCTTCCTTCCAGCCTGCGTTGCCCCCTAACCAATTTGTATGTTCCGGAATAAGCGGTTTGGTTTTAGCCTGTACCTACAGGAAAGCTTAATCCGATCATCGCTGGAATTGGGTGCAACGCCTTTTTTTAGCAGAAGGCTCCAGGGCAGAAAGCAGATTAGTGATAGGGGGTTGGGAGAGCCGTTAAACCTCCGATTAAGCCGCAACTTGATATCAGAAGTCAATTTCTTTAGTCGGCGCGGGCAATTGATCTAAATCAGGGAGTTCGACTAATTCCTTCTCTGTTTCCTTGACCTCGACAGGCAATCGTAGGGGTTCGGGTGTTTCTTCTTCTTCAATGAAGTAACTTGCCAAGGGTAGCGCTTGTTCGAGATCTTCTAACGGTCGAGTAATCACGGTAACAGCAACCAGTTCCCCAATCCGTTGGGCTTCTGCCATACCCACTTGCAGCGCCATGGCAACTTCCGCCACTCGACCCCGGATAATCACGGTACATAAGCCCGCGCCTATGGTTTCGTAACCCGTCAGTTCTACATTTGCAGATTTGAGCATCGCATCCGCTGCACCGACGATCGCGGGAAAGCCTCGGGTTTCTAGAAGTCCTAGGGCTTGGGAACTATGGCGCGATCGCAGTTGCTGTTGCGCCTCTTCTAGCAAATGAGAACCCAGAGGTAAGACAACCTCCAAGTTGGGAAAGGGTCGAGGAATTACCAAGGAGGACAATAATCGACCTTCTCGTTTAGCATGTTCAACCCCAGCTTGCACCGCAATCCGTACTTCTGCTGTAGCGCCGCGCACAATTGCCGTACAGTGACCACTACCAATTTTTTCAAATCCTATCAACGTCACTCCAGACGCCTTGAGCATCGCATCAGCCGTACTCACAATTACGGGAAAACTGAGCGTAGACACCAAACCCAAAGAGGAGTGACGAAAGCGATTCCGTTGAGTAGAGGGGGTGTGGGGGATAATTCCAGGGTTGTATGACTCCATAGCTCGGCTCTCCATGTCGTTGTTGGCAGTTAAGTGTTGCCTCTAATCCAGTCTAAGAAACCCAACACCTCAACGCTAACAACTTATCGGTATAACCTATCTCAGCGCTGATCTTAACACTACACATTAAAGGGGCTAAATGACTCCCCTGCATCAGGAGTCCAAATTATTGATTATAGGGAAATAGAGTTTTGAGAATCCGGTCTACACTACCTTGCCCATAGACAGAGTTTTCCGCCGGGGAGTTAGCAGATTCAGGTTCCTCTTCCGTCGTAGACTCACTGGAACGTCTCTGTGAATCAACAGGTGGGTTAGCATCCTGCTGTTCAGGCTGTTCAGGAGAGGGAGATGGGCTAGAGGCGATCTTAGGTGAATGATTCACCGCTTCTGGGGGATTATAGCTATCAACCGGAGGAGTCGCTGGTGCACAAACTTCGGCAACTTGACGCCCCACATCACCAACAACAGACCCCGCAGGCACAACGGTTAATCGCTCAATCGAAGCATTCCAAATCGTGGTCAGTGAACCGATACAAGCATTTGCCCCAATTGTCCCGTGACCCACGACCAATACACCTGTACCCAGATTGACACCGGTTTCTATCTCTAACGTCCCTTGGTCAGCGTGCAGAATTGAACCTGCACCAATACAAACACCTGCCGCGATAATCACTTGACTCTCAGGATTAGCCCGCAAAATTACTCCCGATGAAATAACAGCACTCGGATCAATGGTTACATCACCTTGAACATAGACATGAGAGTGACTGCTCAATGGTAGTGGCAGGGGCAAATGCATTTTATAGTTATAGACGTTATAAACGTGAAGCTAATCCGGTCAATAGAATTAGAAGTACCGCGATTTTGAAGTCAGTGATTTCGGATTCCCTCTGTGGAAAAGGAAAGGGATTGAGGATTAAAAATTGTCAATTCTCTGTTGAGCAATTCCGGAGAAAGAATTGAGTTCTTGCTCTAACTCCATCGCCAATCCCCAATCAACGATCACCCTTTCCCTGCCAGCGGACTTCTAACGGTTCCTGACTTAAGGGTTGCTCAATTTGGCTTTTGAATCAGGGTTTCAAAGACACGCCGCTTGGCTTTTGGATCAATGCCAATCAGACGAACATATTCCTCACTATGTTCAGCCATACAGCCTTCTAACCCCTCAATCACCTCAGAAACCTGATTGGATTCGATGGGAGCGCAGCTTTGCCAGGAACTGGTGCGGAAGCGACGCTTGTCGGCGTGTTCGGTACCAATTTTGTAGCCCTGAGCTAACAAACCCCGGATTTGATCAATCGCCTCTTGGCTCAAAGACGTATCCGCAGGTGATACAGAATCCGCTTTTGAGGGTGCTGATACCGAGGTTTTGGTGCTGGTGCGATCGCGCCGACCATTTGAGTAGACCGATGTCCCTGTTGTCAAGGCTTTACTATCGGGTCGTTGAATAATTTCTTGTAGCACCCGCCGTTTCACATTGGGATCAATCCCAATCAAGCGCACGTACTCGCCCTCATGGTCGGCTAAACAGTCGGTAATCGCGTCCATCACCTCCGATTCGCGATTGGATTGAATCGACATCGCGCTCTTCCAAGAACTGGTGCGGAAGCGCCGCTCATCGGCATATTCTAAGCCAACCCCATAACCTTGAGCGACCAGTCCCACCACCGTTTGCTGAAGATCGGATTCTAATTGAGGCTGGGAACGGGAAACCTGACGCTTGTTGCTCGCCGCAGGTTGACTGTAACGATAACTCGAAGATGCTTTCGCTGGGGTGGACTTGGACGGCTGATCACCTGGTCTTTGGATAATTTCTTCCATCACCCGCCGTTTGGCTTTCGGGTCAATCCCAATCAGGCGGACATATTCGCCCTCATGTTCGGTTAAGCAATCGCTCAGAGCATCAAGCACCTCTGATTCACGATCTGAGTGAATCGCGATCGCACTTTTCCAAGAACTCGTCCGGAAGCGCCGCTCATCGGCATATTCGGCACCAATCCGATATCCTTGAGCTAACAGTTGACGAATTTGTTTCTGCAGGTCTGAATTTATGGCTGTAAATGAAGGCATGGAACTATAAGAATAAGAAGAACGACGAGAAGGTTGATTTCCATTTTCCTGATCAGAGTCAGAGGCTTGAAGCCTCTCCTTGCGGATTGGCGCAATACAAGCTTCATCCTCTGCACACTGATACCCTGATCGCAATGCATCGTTGCAGGCGATCAGATTATGAGCAAACGTGAGATCCTCCTCTTGGACATCGGGCAGTCTATCCGCTTGCTGCTGGTTATTAATGACTGCTCCAGAGGGTACATATTTCCCCGGCGGAATTTCCACATCTTGCACCAAGGCGTGCATCATGACGATACAGCCCTGACCGATGCGAGCATTAAACACGGTGGAGCGAAAGCCAATAAAGCTATCATCTCCAATGTAGGCTGGACCGTGAATCAGGCATAGATGAGTAATAGAGGTATTCTGACCAACCCAGACGGAGTAAGCTTTTTTGTCATCTCCCATCACTCGCCCATCTTCTAAGCCATGAATCACCACTCCATCTTGAATATTCGAGCCAGCGGCAATGTAAAACGGTCCACCTTCGTCTGCTCGAATGGAAGTCCCCGGAGAAATCAGGACATTTTCGGCGATTCTGACATCTCCGATAATATTAGAAAAGGAGTGGACGTAGGCACTTTCGTGAATTTTGGGTTCCGCCAAACTTTTTGACCAAGGGGTCGGGGGTGCCGCGTAGCTACTAACTACCATGATAATATTTTCCTGCCTTGCACAACGTATATCAACGTGTTGTTTTTTTGTTTAAACCAAGAGCATTCCATCCAAATCTCTTGGATGTTTACCCCACTGGAGATATAAATATCTTTGTTTAAGCTGGACTCAAAACATCAGCAATTCCAGATTGTCGAGTTTTCAGAGGGAAGCCTTTGGTTAAAACCAGGGTACTGAGCTGGGGTTTCTTGAGTTGACCCCCTGCCGCCAGCAGAATAGATATTGGCTTTAATACGCCAAATTAGGGTATGAATTCTTGGTCTGGCGGTCAGTCATCTTAGACCGATAAGGGAGTCGGACTCAGGGCTTGCTCATGATTGGTGTTAACGATTTCGGATGACTTTTTTCACCCCAGACTATCGATATTGATCTTTTTTACTGTAGAGAATGTGATTATCTACATTAACGGTGTCGATAATCCCCACTACCATAGCATCAATAGGGCGCTTATCACTTTCACCCACCTGACGGGCTGCGCTGCCACAACTCACCAAAACCCACTCATCCACACCCGCACCGACGACATCTGCTGCCACTTCGTAGTTAGGTAGAGGTTTACCCTCTTCATCCATAAACTGTACTAAGAGAAATTTTACACCTCTCAGGCTGGGTTCTTTACAAGTACTAACGACTGTCCCCCGCACTCTGGCAATTTGCATTTATCCTCCACGGTTGGGATTTTGGATCGTCGGTTTTGGGCGGACTGAGTTGCCGTTTTTTTTAACCAGCGAGTCTTGCCTTTGTCTCAATCCCCAATTAACCTTTCCCATAATTATTTACGGATAAGGGTATTGGTCTTAGGGACGGTTAAGCGGACGGATGGCATTCGTGCTTTCTCGGAACTGTTCTACATCTTCAGTGTACCGAATCGGCAGCACGTACTCTAGGTTTTCATGAGGGCGAGCAATAATGTGAGTGGATAGAACCTGACCCCCATTGACGCGCTTGACGTTATCCACACCAGCGGCTACAGAGGCTTGGACTTCCGACACATCGCCCCGGACGATAACCGTAACCCGACCACTACCGATTTTTTCATACCCGACCAACGTGACGCGGGCGGCTTTCACCATGGCGTCAGCGGCTTCGACGACAGCCGGAAAGCCGAGGGTTTCTACCATTCCAACGGCGATTGACATGAATGTTTCTCCAAAATCTAGGGGTTTGTCTGTTTTGACACCTTGGGAGCGCCAGTATTTAGCCCAATCTAAGCGTAGAGATCTCGCTAATAGGATCGGAATTGCTCCACGGCTTCGCTATATCGAATTGGTAGAACGTATTCCAAGTTTTCGTGGGGACGGGCAATGATGTGGGTGGATACGACTTCACCCCCATTGACCCGATTGGCAGATTCTACGCCAGCCGCGACGGAGGCTTGAACTTCTGAGACATCGCCCCGAACAATAACCGTAACCCGCGCACTACCAATTTTTTCATACCCGACCAAGGTGACACGGGCAGCTTTCACCATGGCATCGGCGGCTTCGACGACAGCCGGAAAGCCTTTGGTTTCAATCATTCCTACAGCAATTGGCACGTTGATTTTCTCCTTGTGAATACGTTGACCATGAGTCAGCCCATCCCGGTTGGGCGAAAATTTGGACGGGAATGCCGAAGTTTAGACTAATAAATTACTAGCCAAAACCAAGCATAAAGAAGCTTGGCACAATTGACAATATAAATTATTATGATAATTCTTAATCAAACTGTTTAACAAAACTTAACTCTAGAGCGATAATAATCGAGAGGTTGGGCAAAATTCTCAGCTTTTGCGAAATGTTGGCGTTGTTTTATAATTTTTTGGTAACCTTTTTATAAGTTAAACTGACCAGTCTCCAGACGCTGAGACAATCACCTCAGAATCAAGCAGGGGACAACGGGTAGGAAAACCGCCTAACCGAACAACTCAAGCTTGGAGAGAAGGTCAAGGCTCTAGGGTTAAGTATAAGTTCAGATTATCACTTTGATTAAGCTGACCTTTAATATAGATAATATAGAGGGACTCAAATAGAGGGACTAAAACAGCGATCGCACCAGCCTTGCGCCAGCGAATCCCTTGGTCAATAGGCAAAAATCTGTATCGATATGATCCAGTGATCAAAAACCAACGAGGTACGCAAGCGGGATGACAGAGTTTCTGAATCAGACAATTTGGTTAGTGCCGTTTTATGGGTTAATTGGCGCTATTTTAAGCTTACCTTGGGCAACAGGCGTGATTCGTCGCACCGGTCCCCGTCCGGCTGCCTATCTTAACATATTAATGACGCTTTTTGCCTGTATTCACGGTTTGGTAATCTTCCGGTCTGCCGTAAATCAGCCGATGGTGAACGAGTTTGTATTTGACTGGCTGCAAGTTGGCGGCGTCAATTTCTCCTTCGCCCTAGAAGTGTCGCCTGTGAGTACAGGTGCGGCAGAGGTGGTGACCAGCCTCAGCCTGTTGGCGCAACTGTATGCCCTAGGATACATGGAAAAAGACTGGGCATTAGCCCGCTTTTTTGCCTTAATGGGATTCTTTGAAGGGGCGATGAGTGGAATTGCCTTGAGTAATTCCTTACTCTTGAGCTATGCCCTGTTGGAAATGCTCACCCTCTCCACCTACTTACTCGTTGGCTTTTGGTATGCTCAACCCTTAGTGGTTACCGCTGCACGAGATGCCTTTTTAACCAAGCGGGTGGGTGACATGTTGCTGTTAATGGGGGTTGTCACCCTGGGAAGCCTCGCCGGTAGCTTAAACTTTAATAACTTATACAATTGGGCAGGAACAGCAAACCTCCCCCCCATCCTCGCCACATTGCTGGGATTAGCCCTAATTGCCGGACCTTTAGGGAAATGCGCTCAATTTCCCCTGCATTTATGGTTAGACGAAGCGATGGAAGGACCCAACCCCGCCTCCGTCTTGCGGAATTCGCTGGTCGTCTGCTGTGGGGCGTATGTGTTGATAAAACTGCTGCCGATTTTAGCCCTATCCCCAGTCACCTTATCCGTGTTAGTGGTAATTGGCACGATCACAGCGATTGGTGCATCCTTAGTCGCCATTGCCCAAATTGATATTAAGCGATCGCTCTCCCATACCACCAGTGCTTATTTAGGGTTGGTGTTTATCGCCGTGGGAACCGGACACGCCGATCTTGCCGTGGCGTTACTCCTCGCCCACGCCTTTGCCAAAGCCCTATTATTTATGAGTACGGGTTCAATTATTCTCACAACCAGTAACCAAAATCTCACCGAGATGGGTGGCTTATGGTCACGGATGCCCGCCACAACCAGTGCCTTTGTCGTCGGAACAGCGGGGATGATTGGACTATTGCCCCTAGGAGGGTATTGGGCGATAAGTAAAGGCATTAATTCACTGTGGGCGGATTCGCCCGGATTAGTAGCAACCTTTATCGTGGTGAATGGGATTACAGCCTTAGGATTAACCCGCGTCTTTCGCCTAGTATTTTTAGGCAATCCCCAGCCAAAAACCCGCCGCGTCCCGGAAGTGGTGTGGCCCATGGCGTTACCTATGGTCGGGTTAACCCTGATTAATCTGGGGATGCCATTGTTGCTGCAACAATTAAACCTGTTACCCGTTGCCAAGTATGAGTACCTGATTGAAGTCCCCCAACTGTTATTATTGGGTTCCAGCGTAGTGGGTTGTGCGATTGGCGGTTTAATGGACTTACACAGAACGGGATTGCGATCGATTCTCTTACCTGTGAGATTTTTGCAAGACCTTTTAGCTTATGATTTTTACGTCGATCGACTCTACAACCTGACCGTGGTCTTTGCCGTTGACCTGTTTTCTAAACTGACCGACTGGATTGACCGTCATATTGTCGATGGTGCGGTGAATTTAGTCGGTCTTGCCACTGTGGTTGGGGGTCAATCATTGAAATATAGTGTTTCGGGGAAATCCCAGTTTTACCTGTTAACGATTCTCATCGGCGTCAGCTTATTAGCACTATTGATGAGTTGGCCCCTCAGTCAGTGGGACTGGGAACGGTGGTTGTTTCTGAATGGGCAATAAAAATTTTGTTGTCGGTTGTAGGGGCGGGTTTCACTATAATTGTTTATGAGTTAACCCATAAGTGGCTAAACCAGCCCTGATTGATTGGTATCGATAATTATATTTTTTTAACGCAGAGGGACATAGAGGGACTAGATGACATAAGACGTGGCTTGCTTCTTTTCGGGAAGCGAGTATGACGAATGACATCAGACATAAGACGAATCACAAATCATGCTAAGTGCTTTAATTTTAGTCCCGCTATTAACAGCCCTAGTCGTAGGATTTTTGCCCACGACGCTGATGGGAAAAAGGGCGCGTCAAGTCACACTAATCGTTACCAGTGGTCTATTTATTTGGTCACTGGTACTGCTAGCGCAGTTTGATCCCGGTCAGATGAGTATTCAATTTCAGGAAAAACTGTCTTGGATTGAGTCAATTGGGTTAACCTACAGTTTAGGCATCGATGGGTTGTCAATACCCTTAGTGGTATTAAATGGCTTACTCACCGTGATGGCGGTTTACGCGACTGATCAGGAGTTAGAACGCCCTCGATTTTATTACACGCTAATTCTGTTATTAAATGCTGGGGTAGCCGGGGCATTTTTGGCGCAAGACTTATTGCTGTTTTTCCTCTTCTATGAACTGGAATTAATTCCCTTATATTTGTTAATTGCAATCTGGGGCGGAAAACGGCGTGGCTATGCGGCAACCAAGTTTCTCTTATATACAGCGGCGTCTGGGGCGCTGGTTTTAGCGGCTTTTTTAGGTTTGGTCTTTTTGAGTGGGGCAAATACCTTTGCCTACAGCAATGTTCAAAACTTAGCCTCATTATTGCCCGTGGGTCGTCAATTGCTGTTATTAGGCGGAATTGTGATCGCCTTTGGGATTAAAATTCCTTTAGTACCCTTTCATACCTGGTTACCGGATGCCCACGTTGAAGCCTCTACGCCTATTTCCATGCTGTTGGCGGGAGTGTTGCTGAAATTAGGAACGTATGGATTGTTGCGCTTTGGTTTAGGATTATTCCCAGAAGCTTGGACAGTAGTCGCCCCATGGTTAGCTATATGGGCAGTTGTCAGTGTTCTCTATGGCGCGTTTAATGCGATCGCACAACGGGATATGAAGAAGATGGTGGCGTTTAGTTCCGTGGCGCACATGGGGTATATTTTACTAGCAGTCGCCGCTGCGACATCAATTTCCCTGGTGGCGTCAGTGATGCAAATGGTGAGTCATGGGTTAATCTCGGCGTTATTGTTTTTCCTGGTGGGTGTGGTATATAAGAAGACGGGTTCGCGGGATTTAGATGTTCTCAATGGACTCTTGAACCTGGAACGCGGATTACCTTTGATTGGTAGCTTCATGGTATTGGCGGTAATGGCGAGTGCGGGAATTCCGGGAATGGTGGGATTTATCTCCGAATTTCTGGTATTTCGGGGGAGTTTTCCGGCGTTTCCGGTGCAAACGCTTCTGTGTATGATTGGGACAGTTTTAACGGCGGTTTATTTCTTAATTCTGTTGGATCGCACCTTTTTTGGTCGTCTCTCGGCGCAGGTGATTGATTTACCCCGTGTTTACTGGAGTGAACGGATACCTGCGATTGTGTTAGCCGTGTTGATTGTTATTTTTGGCATTCAACCGGGATGGTTAGTGCGTTTGAGTGAAACAACTACAGCGACGATGGTGACACATTCACCGACAATTGCTTTAGAGAAATAAGTTAATACTGAGTCAGGGCGGGTTTTGCCTAAACGTTACTATCAATAGCGAAAAAAAAGTTGGCTCTTTTAGACTAGCTATGATAAAATACTAAAAAATAATCTCCATAATCCTTGCTACGCAAGAATCATGGAGATTAAAAAAAGCAATTCTAATAAAACAGGCTTTTGATTCTGTTAGAGCCTTTGCTACTTAAGGG
>NZ_JAVJQP010000007.1:0-30723 GCF_040218875.1 Coleofasciculus sp. D1-CHI-01 | reverse complement strand
TAACAGTGTGTTGTTCCTTCAATACTCTAAATCCGAGTCCTCCTTAACAAGCCAGAAAAGATAAATTAAGACGGATATTTTTACAATAGAAACTTATTTAAAAGCCGACTAGCGTAAATTATACGCTAACGATTCTTAGACATTGAAATAAAATAAATCTCAAGCCCAAGAAACAAAAAAGTCTTGAAATCTGATATAATTGAGTGATAATAAAAGTTAAACTTTCCGGGTCATGATTACTAAGTTATCACCAACAAAACATCTCCCCCTCAAGTTTGAAAAAAAAAAGGCAAAGAACTTCTTAATAACTTTAACGGCGGTCAAATTACTTCAAATGCGGGAATCGTCTGGTTAGCAGAATTAGATAAAAAACTGAAAATTACAGCAAGATTTGCAGAATGTTTTCAAGACTATCGAAATTTGTCTTATATAGATTATTCAGTTCATCAATTACTTGCTCAAAGAGTTTACGGCATTGCTTTAGGTTATGAAGATGTCAATGACCATGACCAATTACGCTATGATCCTGCTTTGGCGATCGCCTTGGAAAAACTCGATTTTGCTGAATCCCCATCAGCCATTTTAGCTGGGAAGAGTACCTTGAATCGGCTTGAATATTGCCCGTTGTTGAATTGATAGATAGCCTTTTTTATAAAAATGAAGACTTAGACGAAGTGAGAAAGTTGGTTTCTAACGCAACTTGGTTTCGCTCTATTTATCATCAAACTGAAAAGTCATGGAGTCGTCAAAGAAGAGTGGTTACTAAAGTTTCTTATGGTAGTGAAGGCTTAGAGCTTCGTCATGTAATCACTTCTTTACCTCCTTCTCAAATTACACCCTCTCAACTTTATACTAAAAAATACTGTCCGAGAGGTGAAATGGAAAATCGGATTAAAGAACAACAGTTAGACTTATTTGCTGACCGAACTTCCACTCAAACATTTCAAAGTAATCAACTCCGCCTGTGGGTATCTTGGGTTACAGTCGGGGCGGGTTGAGAAATTCCCCCCCTCTCTAAAGAAGATTGGGTTAAATCATCTTCATTATTATCAGAACGTACAAATGCCGTCAAATCCTTTCACCAAAACGCTTAATTTCCACCTCATCCCCTACCCGAAGTGTTCCCAACTGTTCTTGAATCACGTTTTGCCCAAAAAAGATTTTCCCATTCCGCCGCCGATAGTTTGCCAGTGTCGCTAACGGTTCTTTGCCTGGTGTACCTTGAGATTGATCCACCGTGGTAATTATACATCTGGAACAAGGTTTAACCACACGAAAGGGAATTGAACCGATGCGAATTTGACGCCAACTGTCTTCGGCATAGGCTTTACAGCCAGAAACCACTAAATTGGGGCGGAATCGATTCATGGGAACAGGTTGTTCTAACCGTTGATTTAAGTCTTGCAACGAGGCTTCAGAAATTAGCAAAAAGGGAAATCCATCGGCAAAACTGACCGATTCGCTGGGATCAGCATAATTCGGATTAATCGGGCGGATGGAGTCCTCTGGCATATAGACTAACTGACAGGGAATGTCGAGAAATTCACTAAACCACTGACTGAACTCTTTATCCAATGGCATAGCTTGGCAGATATCATTCCAGATTTGCACCGGGAGGCGATGGTCACTTTCATAGTCTAGGGGAATGGATAAGCTAGGCTGGTTGGGTGCTTCTACGACTAACTCGTTCTCCCCCAACCGCACTTGAATCAACGCCATACGGGGAAACTGACGCTGGGTGAGAAACTTACCCTTTTCATCCACTAACATCCAGCGTCGGTCATAGTGTAAACCGCGATCGCTCACCTGAGCCGTAGAGAGTGCGATCCCACCTGCTGACTTAATCGGGTAGATATAGATTCCACTTAATTGGATAGAAGTCATGGGTTTATGCCGCCGATTTAACCGTAAAATCTATCCCCCAATTTTAGCTGTGTTACGCCAGTAGGCTAAGATCAGAGGAACTCCTACTATACGGAATGACTGACATGACGGAATGACTGACATGAAAACCGCAGCGCGTGTTATTCATAGCGACCCTGACATCCTGGGAGGAACCCCTGTTTTTGTTGGAACTCGTGTACCTTTTGAAACGTTGCTCGATTATCTCGAAGCTGGCGATCCACTCGATGAATTCTTAGATCATTTTCCCAGTGTTCGGCGTGAGCAAGCGATCGCAGCTCTTGAATTGGCAAAGGAAACGCTGATAGCTTATGCGAATCCTGCTTGATGAGTGCGCCCCACGACCTTTGAAACCCTTGAACTCAATAATTACCAATCGTTTCAGCCGGATTGTGCCGATAGTAACCAGAACTTATCTTCCGTAGTAGTTAAGATTAAGAGTGGAACCAGTTACAACCCTGGTAGGGTAATGCCGTTGTCACTAAACCCCAGTCGTTTAGTCTCCTAGTTTACAGCCTGTTAGGACTCTGCCAAGGTTCGCTCTTCCAATCATGTTCGTCGAGTTCCTGCTAGATAATTATGACGACTGTCACTCAATCTCCCTACACCGAAGACCAAATTTCCGCTTGGCTGCGTGGCTTATGTACCGTGGCTTGGGCTGATGGTCACTTTGATCCCGAAGAAAAAGAGATTGTTTCTCAACTGACTCATGAACTTCTGGAGGTGGATAAAGATCCCCAGTCGGTTGAACAAACGATTTCTGCCGAAGAACTGGCTGCGGCGTTAGGTCACGACGACCATACCGCCGAGAATTTTATCAGAACGGCTGTCATGGTGGCGATGGCAGATGGTATCTACTCGGCTAAGGAAGACAATGTTCTGCAAGAGTTCTGCGAAGCGCTAGGACTGAAAATCGAGGCATTGAATTCCCTGCGGCATACCCTTTACGATGGTGAAGGAACGGATATCTCAGATGTTGTCCACCACGACGCCCAGCAACCAGGAACCTCTCCCCATCCCCATTCGGATATTCTGCATCCTGTACGTAAATGGCTCGACGGGATGGAAGTTCATGACCCACGAGTTGCCCGATTTGTTTGTAATATTATCCCCTCTCAATGTCCGTTTGAACGAGATGTTAACCTATTCGGTCGCAAAGTCGCCCACATTCCGGCAATGTGTAAGATCAATCCCCTCTATGATCAGTTAGTCGGCTTGCGCTTCCGGGCATTATCTTATCTGGCAGATAAACGGGGCGAAGATGTCTCGAAATATTTTTAGTTCCTCAGGGAACAGGGAACACCTCGACTTCGCTCGGTGTGTCACAGGGAACAGGGGGAGAATATTCCCAATCCTTAATCCCCAATCACCAATCACCAATCACCAAGAATGCAATTTATTGATCAAGCGGAAATTGAAGTCGAAGCTGGGAAGGGTGGCGATGGGATTGTCGCCTTCCGACGGGAGAAATATGTGCCTGCGGGAGGACCTGCGGGTGGGAATGGGGGACGCGGGGGAGATGTGATTTTGGTGGCGGCTGAACACCTGCAAACCTTGCTTGATTTCAAATATGCCCATCGCTTCCAAGCCGACAATGGGGGACGCGGGGGACCGAATAATCGAACGGGTGCTAATGGGCGCGATCGCACGATTCAAGTTCCCTGCGGTACAGTTATCTATGATGCAGATACCCAGGAAATTATCGGGGATTTAGTCCAAACGGGACAAACCTTTTGCGCGGCTAAGGGAGGTAAGGGAGGATTAGGGAACAAGCATTTTTTGAGCAATCGCAATCGCGCTCCTGATTATGCCTTACCCGGACTCCCTGGAGAGTATCGCCGCTTGCGTTTGGAGTTGAAATTACTGGCAGAAGTGGGAATTATTGGTTTACCCAATGCGGGTAAGTCCACGCTAATTGCTGCCCTTTCTGCGGCACGCCCCAAGATTGCCAATTATCCATTTACGACGTTAGTCCCAAATTTGGGTGTGGTTCGCAAACCTACAGGTGATGGTACAGTATTTGCTGATATTCCTGGATTAATTGAAGGGGCGCATCTGGGAACCGGGTTAGGGTATGACTTTCTTCGCCATATCGAACGCACGCGCTTATTACTGCACCTGATTGACGCTACGGCTGATGATCCGATTGGCGATTATCAAACCATTCAAGCCGAGTTACAGGCTTATGGACGGGGGTTGTCAGAACGTCCTCAAATTCTGGCATTGAATAAAATAGATGCTGTTGATTCAGAGACGGTAGAACTGCTGGCGACTGAACTGAATCACTTAACCCATGTACCCGTGTTCCAAATTTCAGCCGTGACTCAAAAAGGGTTAGAATCGCTGTTGCAAACCGTTTGGCAGTCTTTGGATCAGTTGCAAGATGTAGAGGCGGAAACGGTTACCAAGGTTTGATAGTGAAAAGCGGTACACAGACAGATCCCCGACTTCTCCAAGAAGTCGGGGATCTTGCTTAGAGACAGTACCTCATCAACCTGGAATCTGCTGTAATTATCCTGAAAACGAAAATTAAGTTCCAGAATTCCGGAATGAGGGGATGAAAGGATGAAGGTAAAATTACACCCTTATCCAAGGTGCTGCTAGTTCGTCTCTGTTGAGCAACGTTTATACCTCTTTACATTCCATGATGATATAAATACTCTTTCAAGAAAAGAAAAGCCGACCGTAATGTTGATAGCTTTTCTGACAACAGTTGGTGGCAAGGCTTCAGAATCTAGCTAAGAGCTAAAGTCCAAGAAGTCTTAGTTAAACATAGTTTTTGGAAAAATAAAAATGGATGCGACCAGCAGACGATTAACGGCTGCGGCACAATGTCCGATCTAACTCCTAATCCAGTTTTAAACGTGCAGCAAAGTTTATCACAACTTTATTTAAGTCATCTTGACTATGTTTTTTCCATAAATCATGGCTATAACGCTTGTAGTTTTACTTGGCAAGATGCAATGATAAACAATAAGGAAACTTCGAGATTAAAGCTGGATAATCTCTCAGACAATAAAACAGCTTAACTATTGACTTGCCACACATTCAATATTTCTTGATTTCTATCAGGGCTAGGCATCTCCACAACTTAGTTTGATTTTTTTGGGATATACATTTTATCATGGCTCATTCAAAGGTCATTGGCCAATTATCACTAACGACAGCTCTGGCTACGTTAATTGCCGTATTAAGCAGTCCAGCCGCCCAAGCACTGGTTATTGATTTTGAAGATAATGCGATTGAACCTAATAATAATGAAGATGTTTTATCCTCGATAACGTCGCAAGATTTTTTATTTGAGCCAACTCTCCCTGGTGAAACGCAGTATGCATTAGCGAATAATGTATTTGAGGCACACAATGACAGCACCTATTTTGTAATCCGGAATTTAGTAGACAACGACACATTGGAGCCGTTTATAAATCCTGTCACCATGTCTCAAGTAAACGGAACTCCATTTTCGTTACTCAGCTTGGACTTAGCCGAATGGGGAGTACCCCAGGATCAAGCCAAAATGGTTGAATTAACTGGCTTTTTAGCCGGAGGCGGTTCAATTACAACAATGATTTCCTTTGATGGTGTGACTGATGGGAGTGGACCTCTAGAGGATTTTCAAACCGTAACCTTTAACCAGCAGTGGAGTAACTTGAGTAGTGTTGAGTTTAAAGGAATAGATGCACCTGTTTCTGATGATCCCAGCGAAGAACCTGGCTTTCAGGTTAATAGCTTTGCTATTGACAACATTGAAGTAGAAGAAGCGTTTGAAGAACCCCATACAGAAGTTTCCGAACCTGCTTCGATTCTAGGTATCTTTGCACTGGGAGCAGTGGGGTTTGGTTCGAGATTGACGAAAAAAATAACTCAGCGTTAACTCATCTGAAATACTGATATAGATTGGCTTCGTAGTGAGGGAACTTTAGCCCTCTTCCGCTAGGTATTAGAGTACTAAAGTACTCACTACAAACAAAGCCCTATTTTAGCTGAGTCATACGACTAGGGGCGTGGATCGATTCCTTGGTAAGCGATGATAAAGTTAATGGCTAAGTAGGGTTGCAGGTTATTGTGGGCGTTGTTCTCGTTACTACCGATACTAGAAATACAGTCCATTTCCACGAAATTAGTCGCTCCAGTAGCATAGATGCTACTTCTCGGTTTCGACAAAAGGGCAGATCCACTCGGACTGGTTTCGTTGGAGTCAGCATTCGTCGCTTTTAATTTCATTTGAATTTCTGGTAAGTTCGCTTGAGTTAATTCAACCTGCTCTGATCCACTTTTATCACCCAAGCCATAGGAGTTGCGATCATTATCACTATTTCCTCCCATCGGGTTTATCCCCAGAGGAACGCGACCTCTTAAATCAGGGACACGAAAAACGCTTTGCGTTGGATCACCAGGCTGATTGTACTTTCCTGCCAAAATTGTAGCTAGAACATCGTTTTCACCACTTGTTACGTTACGTAGTTTACCGTCGCAAAGATACCAACCATCGGGAACCACATCAAAAGCAACCATGGCAATTTGACCGATAAAGGGTGTTGTCATAATAAATTCCTCAAGTTTTCGATAAGGTAACGTTGCGCTAAAAGTTCCCTCTGCTTCCTGTAGCCCTAACAAGAAGGCGGGAAATGATGTAATCATGCTTGGGGTTCAGGACTCCATTAATTTTCTTTAGAGCTTAATGACATAGTAATGTAGCCAAACTTGACCAAACCGTCAATAAATTTTTGTTACAAAGTTTAAGGTTTAACCCGATCAACGTGGCGTCGATATTTTTATTCTTTTAAAGAAAATTCGTCAAACTAGAGTTAGCGAGTAAAACTCCTGAAGATAACTGAGTTTCGTTATACCCTATCTCTGTAGACTAGGGGAAAACAGCGAAGGGAAAATCCTGAGCCATTATTTTTGAGACGAGAATATAAAGTATGCTGGATTTGGCAAGTTCTACCGAATTGGGGAACCAGCGATGAAACCTATCCCATTGTGCATTCGCTGCTTATTTGTCGGTGTTGTCCTCACCGGCGTAATTCCCTACCTAAATTTTCCCCAAACAGGACGGTTTCCTAAGCGCGATCGCACCTTACAATCAGCGATCGCTTGGCTGGACTCAATTCCCCCAGCACAGGCTCAACCCATTACCCCATCAGCCGATGGTACTGACACCAGAGTTACCCCAGAGGGAAACCGATGGGATATCCACGGTGGAACGCTTTCGGGAGATGGCGCAAATCTCTTCCATAGCTTTGATCAATTTGGACTTTCTCCAGAGCAAAGTGCCAACTTTATCTCCGATCCCCAAATTCGCAACATTCTGGGACGAGTAGTTGGCGGAGATACCTCTGTGATTAATGGTCTAATTCAGATCACTGGGGGAAATTCTAATCTATTCTTAATGAATCCGGCGGGGATCATTTTCGGCGCTGATGCCCAACTTAATGTCCCGGCTGCTTTTACTGCAACCACAGCAACGGGGATTGGTTTTGGTGCTGAGAGTTGGTTTAATGCGTTTGGTGAGAATAGTTATGAAAATTTAATCGGGAGTCCCACAAGCTTAGCGTTTGACTTGGCTGAATCAGCAGCAATTATTAATCACGGCAATCTAGAGGTGGGAGAAGGTCAGAACTTAACCTTAGCGGGTGGTAGTATTACCAACACAGGGCAACTGACAGCACCAGGAGGACAAGTTGCGATCGCGGCTGTACCCGGTGAGAATTTGCTCAGAATTAGTCAACCGGGAAGCCCCCTCTCGTTAGAGATTACACCGCCTCGCTCCGCCACTGGGGAGCAATTGCCAATTAATCCCCTCGATTTACCTGTTTTACTGACGGGGAATAGCGGTCAAGTTGTTAACGTTGGGCAAGTATCAACCACCGATACGAGTCAGGGGGGCGCAATTCATGTTGTTGGTTCTAGGGTGGATAATCTGGGTCAGATTACGGCTGATGGGGCGAATGGGGGTAATATTCAGGTTCAAACTGATCATTTCCTGGACACGGGACAACTGAGTGCAACCGGGAACCAGGGAAATGGTGGGGAAATTCAGGTTAATTCTACAGGCACAGTCATTCAAACCGCTAGCGCAACAACCCGGGCAAATGGTTCTCAACAGGGAGGGGTCATTGAATTTAAGGGTAATGCTAATACAGTCTTAACCACTTCAGGTGACATTGAGGCGACAGGAGAGGTGGGCGGTACAGTCCATTTATTTGCTGAGACGGTTCAGTTATTGGCGACTGATATTGATGTTAGTGGTAACAGTGGCGGTGGAAAGATTTTAGTCGGTGGTGATTTTCAGGGACAAACGTCAAATGCCATTAATGCCCAAAATACAATCGTCAATCATAGCAGTCGTTTAAACGCCAACGCCCTGACCACTGGTAACGGAGGACAGGCGATTGTTTGGTCTGACCAACACACTCAATTTTCCGGTACGATTCAGGCGCAAGGTGGTGTCATTAGCGGTGACGGCGGTTTTGTGGAAGTATCCGGTAAAAATACACTCTCGATGACAGGTCTTGTTGATGTGGGGGCTGTAAATGGATTGGCTGGGACGCTGTTACTCGATCCAAAAAATATCATAATTGACGATAGTGTAGGCGCTATTCCCCAGTTTGACCTGGTTGATCCCAATCCAGGCAATGGTTCTGGATTTGGTGATGCCATTGTGCCATTGAGTACGGGAAATGTGGCAGTCACTAATCCAGGGGATAACTTGGGTGGAGATAATGCAGGTGCAGTTTACCTGTTTAATGGTTCAACTGGAGCATTACTTAGCACACTGATGGGTCAAGCCGATGACCAAGTGGGGAGTGATGGTGTTACAGCCCTCAGTAATGGGAATTACGTTGTCAGCAGCCCGAACTGGAATGATACCAGGGGGGCGGTGACGTGGGGTAATGGCACAATCGGAATTACCGGAGAGGTTAACGCCACTAACAGTTTAGTTGGCACTCAGGCTGATGACCAAGTGGGGAGTGGTGGTGTTACAGCCCTCAGTAATGGGAATTACGTTGTCAGCAGCCCGAACTGGAATGATACCAGGGGGGCGGTGACGTGGGGTGATGGCACAACTGGGATTTCGGGAGAAGTAGATGTAACCAACAGTTTAGTTGGTACTCAAGCAAGTGATCAGGTTGGTCTTAATGGTGTGACGGCGCTCAAAAACAATGGTAATTATGTAGTCAACTCCACGTTTTGGGGGGGTAGACAAGGAGCCGTGACGTGGGGTGATGGCACAACTGGGATTATAGGAGAGGTAAATGCGATCAACAGTTTAGTTGGTGGTAACCCGGATAATCTTGTGGGATTTGTCGAAAATGGGTTTGACGGTGTAACTGCACTGGAAAATGGAAATTATGTCGTCAGCAGCCCCTTCTGGGAAGCCAATCCGACAACCGTTAGTCTAGGAGCCGTCACCTGGGGTGATGGTATGACTGGGACGACAGGAGTCGTAAATGCGACCCAAAGTTTGGTTGGCACTCAAACTGGTGATCAGGTTGGTGGTGGTGGCGTTACAGCGCTTACCAATGGAAATTATGTTGTCAGTAGCCCTCTGTGGAACAATGGGGCAGTTCAGGATGTGGGAGCCGTCACCTGGGTTGATGCTATTAACGGTTTGACCACGGGTTCAGTAAGACTAGATAACAGTATAGTCGGTAGCCTTGCCCAAGATCGCATCGGTAGTGGTGGTGTTACCGCCCTGACTAACGGGAATTATGTAATTAGCAGTCCAAACTGGAACGATAACAGAGGAGCGGTGACTTGGCGAGATGGTACTCTGCAAACGGGCAATGAGCAGGTTCGTGCGACTAATAGCTTAGTCGGGAGTATAGTAGGTGATCAAGTTGGTAATGGTGTCCCCCCGATGGGCATTGTTCCTTCTCCGAGGATTGAAGGTGTTATTGCCCTTGCCAATGGCAATTATGTCGTCAGCAGCCCCGACTGGAACAATAATCAGGGAGCTGTCACTTGGGGCGATGGCACAACCGAGATTATTGGTGTGGTGAGTGAGACTAACAGTTTGGTTGGGACTCCAGCCTCCTTTGATCGGATAGGTAGTGGCGGTGTTACAGCCCTGAGTAATGGGAATTATGTGATTAGTAGCCCAGAGTGGAACAATAACCGGGGCGCTGTTACTTGGGGCGATGGCACAACCGACATTATTGGTCAGGTAAGCGAACTCAACAGTTTAGTGGGAAACTTGGCGAATGACCAAGTGGGTAGTGGTGGCGTTATTGAATTAAACATTCTTCATTATTTGGTCAGTAGCCCCAACTGGGATAATCAAGGAACAGATATTGGGGCAGCGACTTGGGTAGATGGAATTACTGGACAAACTTGGGATGGAACGAATAGTATCAGCGATAAAAATAGTATTATTGGTCGTCAGTTGAATGCTGGTTTGGGTACAGTTGTTAATGACCCAGTTAATCAGACGTTTTGGGTACAATTTGCTAACGAAGGTAATGGTAGAGTAACCGTCGGCGTTCCCACAGATCTAACATTTGCTAATGTCGCCGGTGCTTCGGTAACGTTCTCTCCCTATTTTTTACAACGTACTCTAAATACGGGTACAGCCGTTGTGCTGCAAGCCAATAATGATATTACTATTACTCCCGATAATCCCCTGATTATCAATAATCCTAGCGGCAATGGGGGCAATCTCACGTTTCAAGCCGGACGCAGCATTATGATTAATGCTGATATTTTTACAGATAATGGTGATTTAAATCTAATTGCTAACGAAACTCTGGCAAATGGAGTGGTTGATGCCCAGCGAGATAGCGGTAAGGCTGACATCGTATTGGCAAATGGAATAGAACTGGATACAGGTTCGGGAGATATTAATATTACTCTGGATACAGGTGATGGTTTAACCCATAATCAAAGCGGTAATATTACTCTAGACGGTAATATCAATACAAATCACCTGACGATTGAACATAAGGGCTTAAGTGGCGAGGTAATTATCGAGGAAACTGCTAATTTTGACGTGATGGGTAATATCACGATCTCTAGTCGTACCTTGACTCTCCCGGACACTATTGAACTTAACCTGGAGGGCGGATTAGAATTAAATATCACCGAAGCGGTGGAGTTAGCGGGTCAAATTACGACGAATGGCAATCTAGAATTAAATGCACCGATTACCCTAACTGGCGATACTGTCTTTAATACAGGTGGTGCGGGTACTATTCTATTTAATAACACGCTTAACGGAAATCATAACCTCGAACTGTCTGCTGGTACGAATAGTATTACCTTTGATCATCGCATTGGCTCTATTAGCCCACTGGATAACCTGACGATTAATGGGGGTTTAAATCTCGCTACTACCATTAACTTGACGGGAGGATTTGAGCAAAATGGCACAACTCCAGTGAATTTGGCGGGGAGTATTACTACAACAACTGGCACGATTGACTTGAATGGTGCAGTTACGCTGACGGGTGATAGTCTTCTAAGTACGAATTCAGGCAATATCCTTTTACCTAATCGCATTGATGGTAGTCGTGGAATGGAAAACCTGACTCTAATCACAGAAACAGGTAAAGTTCAATTGCCAGAAACTGTAGGAAGCAATACCCGAATCGGTAATCTAACTATTCTCGGTAATAGTCTGGATATCCCGACAACAGCCCGGATTAATCTCACGGGAAATTTTCAACTCAATGGTGCTAATCCGCTGAATTTCGCGGGTGAGGTGACAACAGCGAATGGTACGATTGAATTTAATACTCCAACTATCCTAACTGGCGATACATTCCTGAGAACAAATGGCGGTGATATCCGGTTTAATAATAGGCTCAACGGTAACGGTAGTTTGGCTAATCTAAACCTAGCGGCGGCGGGAATGGGAAATATCGCGTTTGCCGATGGTGTTGGTGAAAGTAACCCACTGGGGAATCTGACTATTTTTAATGCCAATAACTTCACGGCGAATGATTCGATTAGGGCAGCTAGTCTAAAGCATACGACAGGAATTGACACAATTAATCTGCAAGATGTGCAAACGTCTGGAGGTGCGGTTGAACTGGCAACAAACCATACCCTAACCACGGGTAATATTACGACGGTTGGCGGTAATATTCATCTCACCAGTAATCAGGATCGGGTGAATAGCGGTAATCTAAATTCCTCGGCAACGACTGGCGGTAATATTGTAGTTAATGCTGAGGTGAGTATTGATGCAGGAGAAATCAATTCCAGTGGCAATATCGGTGATGGCGGTGACGTGACGCTTGATCCCCAAGACTATATCCAGGTGAGTTCGATTAACGCCCAGGGGGGGAGTAATGGTAGAGGGGGTAATGTTGAGATAGAGAGCGATCGCGTCTTTCGGGCAACAGGTAGTTTTTCCTACAATGGTGGGGAAACCAGCATTTCTACAGCAGGTGGAAATGGTGGCGGCGATATCACGATTCGTCATGGGGGAGGCGGAATTATCCCCTTTGATGTGGGGGATGCCACAACTAACGGCACAGCTGCTGCCATTACCAGTGGTGAGTTTACCATCGCCCCTTTCCAATCCTTTCCCTTTACCCACACTGAAGGTAATATTCAGATTATTAGCGTTGATGATACCCGTGATATCCCAGTTAACCCGGTTGATTTAACCACCGCCGATTCAAATCAAAGTCAATCCCCGATTGAAAAGGACGAATCTGGGGTGATGGAGATTGATAACTTATTCAGTCGCGATTATGAGGAATATTTTGGCAGGGCGAAACGGGCGGGGATTACTTTAGAACAAACCCAAGAAATCTTACGCGATAATGAAGCAGCGACAGGGGTAAAGTCGGCGGTGATTTATGTGGTATTTGCCCCGCAAACGATTACTTCTGTGCCTGAAGGTGCAGATGTTGCGCCCAATAATACCAGTTTATTACGATCGCTAACCCCGCAACCGAGCGATCGCTTGGAGTTAATTCTCATTTCTGCTGATGGACAACCGATTCGGCGATCGGTTAATGTAACCAGAGCGGAAGTTCTGGAAATGGCAGATCAATTTCGTCGCACGGTAACCAATGTAATCGATGACCAGAACTATCTGCCACCGGCTTACCAAATGTATCAATGGTTGATTAAACCCATCGCTGCCGATTTAGCCGCGCAAGACATCAAGCATTTGGCATTCGTTATGGATACAGGGTTGCGTTCCATACCCATTGCCGCCTTGTATGATGGTGAGCAGTTTATCATTGAAAACTATAGTGTTGGCTTAATGCCTAGCCTCAGTCTCACCGATACTCGTTATCAAGATGTCAGAGATGATTCGGTGTTGGCAATGGGGGCTTCAAAGTTTCGGGATAAGGCATCTTTACCTGGTGTTCCCATTGAGTTACAGGTGATTGCTGATCAAGTGTGGCAAGGTGAATCCTTTCTGAATGAAGAGTTTACCTTAAATAATCTCAAGCAAGCACGCCGAAAAGTGGCGTATGGTATTGTGCATTTAGCCACCCATGCCGAATTTCAACCGGGGAAACCTGCCAACTCTTACATTCAGTTGTGGGACAATAATAAACTCAAACTGGATCAGATGTGGCAGTTAGATTGGCATAAACCGACGGTGGAACTGTTGGTTTTAAGTGCCTGTCGCACAGCGTTAGGGGATGAGGAAGCGGAATTAGGATTTACGGGGTTGGCAGTACAATCTGGCGTCAAGTCAGCGTTGGGTAGTCTCTGGTATGTTAGCGATGAGGGGACACTAGGACTAATGACCACATTTTATGAAAACCTTCAGCAAAGTTCCACTAAAGCTGAAGCCTTGCGAAAGGCACAACTGGCAATGCTTAGAGGTGAAGTGCAACGAGAAGGCGATCGCT
This sequence comes from Coleofasciculus sp. D1-CHI-01, assembly GCF_040218875.1. Classification (NCBI taxonomy): domain Bacteria; kingdom Bacillati; phylum Cyanobacteriota; class Cyanophyceae; order Coleofasciculales; family Coleofasciculaceae; genus Coleofasciculus; species Coleofasciculus sp. D1-CHI-01. The sequence continues at coordinate 16,996 of NZ_JAVJQP010000007.1, read as the reverse complement.
TAATCACGACTAAGAGTAGTATTCCTCTACCCCCTGATTTTCCGGCGTCGATTAACCAAAACTACAGCCATCCTTATTTTTGGAGTTCCTTTACCCTAATTGGTAATCCTTGGTAATAAGGGAACAGGGAACAGTAAGGGTTTGAGGGCGATTGGCAAAACTTAATACACTGCCGTTTTCTTTTGTCTGATATCATGTCCAGTCAAACACCCCGAATAAAAACGCCTGAAACCCTTATTATTACGGCATTGCAATTATGGGCAATCGTTAGGACATGATATGACTACTTATCACGCTTGGTTTTTCTTTAATTCCTTTAACGTCTGATACATTTCCGGTAACCGATTATAAATCGCGGATACTTTCAAAAATAATTTATGGGGAACAGCGGGAATACCCGAGACAATCGCCCCAGCTTCGACATTATTATGAATCCCCGATTTTGCCGAGACGATCGCGTCGTCTCCAATCTTAGCTTGATTAGCAATCCCGACTTGTCCGGCGAGAATTACCCGATTCCCGACGTTCACACCCCCAGCCAAGCCAACTTGCGCCGCGATCGCACAAGCACCTCCCACTTGACACCCATGACCAATTTGGACTAAGTTATCGATTTTAGTATGACCACCAATCCGAGTTTCTCCAACGGCGGGACGGTCAATTGCCGTATTACATCCCACTTCCACCCCATTTTCTAAAACCGTATATCCTGATTGTTCCATCTTGAACCACCCCTCTTTAGTGGCGACAAAACCAAACCCTTCCGCCCCAATTACCGCACCGCTATGAATCACACAATCTGCCCCAATTTGGCTACGTTCATGAATGGTACAGTTAGCGTGTAAAATGGTGCGATCGCCAATTTGCACATCGGGATAAATCACCACATTCGGATGAATACAAACCCCATTACCAATCCTCACCCTCGCCTGAATTACTACATGCGCCCCAATATAAACCCCCTCCCCTACCTGCGCCTCTGGGTGAATCACAGCGCTAGAATGAATGGACGGTGCAGGTTTCCAGGGTTGATAGAAAAGCGCGATCGCACGGGCAAATAATAGTCGGGGTTCCGATGCACCAATCCAAGCAATACCGCGTTCTGTGGCTTGTCGTTGTAACCCGTCATCCAGGGGTAAAATTAACGCCCTCGCCTCAGTGGTTTTCACCCTAGCGGCAAACTTCGCCCCCTCAATATAGCTGATCGTACTGCGGGTGGCTTGGTCAATGGGGGCGATCCCCTGAACCTCTGGATCACACTCTGGATTAGCTAATAGACTCGTGCGATCGGTGTCTATATGAAGTTTTTCTACCAGTTCACTAAATTTCATCGTCGTCAGGGTTCATCGTTAATCGTTCATGGTTCATGGTTCAGCCATGGACGTTTTTAGCAAAGGATTCAATTAATTGCTAATCGGTCTATTATAGTTAACCGTTACCCTGCCATTGGTTTGATTTACAGTGACGCTGGTTTCTACCGTGAACACATTCGCACCGGGAGGGCGTCCTTTAAAGGTAAATGTTATGGTATTATCGTCGTTCTCTGTATAAGGTGCATCTTGTACCGGACCATGCATCGCCGCTTCAGCCCGATATTGCCTCAATCCACCATTAATCCGTTCAGCCGCTTGTCGGGCTAGATTTTTCGCTCGATTCAGGTCAATGTAATATCCGGGATCTATTTCTGGAGATGATGCAGGCGATCGCGGGGATGTCTGGGCTATGCCATTGACGGCATTCCCGGCAAATGTTATCAAAGTTAGGGCAGAAACTATTAGGATTTTATACATACTTCTATCCTCACAAGTTTGAAGACATAGATTACCTATTATAGCGTTTTTTTTCTAAACATTAGTGCTTGCAAACCTTGAGGGACACAAGCATTGCAATCTTTGTTGTTCAGTTATCGGTAAATATCTAATTTAGTTCCTAAACCCGCCCCTACAATTGTGCCTAAACCCGCCCCTACAATTGTGCCTAAACCCGCCCCTACAATTATGCCTAAACCCGCCCCTACATTTTGCCCATTGCTTGACCCGCTAACCAAGCCGTTGTCCAAGCATTCTGAAAATTAAATCCGCCCGTAATTCCATCAACATCCAGGATTTCACCCGCAAAGTAAAGTCCCGGACAGCAGCGACTTTCCATGGTTTTAAAGTTCACCTCTTTTAAATTGATCCCGCCACAGGTAACAAATTCTTCCTTAAAAACACCCTTCGCTTGAATCAAATAATGCCCCTGATTCAGTTCTTGTATCAATTGATTCAGGGCTTTTTTCGAGAGTTCTGCCCAGCGCCGATTTTGGTCAATACCAACATAGCTAATTAAACTCTGCCATAACCGTTTCGGAATCGGAATCGGGCAACTTGTGCTGATATGACGGTGCGGAAGTTGAGATTTAACCGATAGTAATAGCTGGCGTAGATAGTCTTGAGTATATTGAGGAAGCCAATTAATCACTAAGGGAGTTTGGTAGTGACAATCATGAAAAAATCGAGCCGCCCAAGCCGACAATTTGAGGACGACTGGACCACTTAATCCCCAATGGGTAATCAGTAAGGGTCCGGTTTGTTCCTTGACAGTTTTCCCGGCTTCTGGTAGTTTTATATGAACATCATTTACACTAACTCCAGCTAAATCCTGTAAGCGTGGGTCTGATATCGTAAACGTAAATAAAGAAGGAACCGGGGGTTGGATAGTATGACCCAAATTCTTGGCAAAGCGATAGCCAAGGGGATTACTCCCTGTCGCCAAAAGCACGCGATCGCACTCGATTATTTCCCCGGTTTTTAACTGGAGTTGAAACCCAGAGGTGAGGCGAATGGATTTAACCGGAGTCGCGGTGCGAATCTGAACCCCTGCGCTTATAGTCGCGTGGATGAGACAATCCACAATGGTTTGCGACGTATCCGTAACCGGAAACATCCGCCCATCCGCTTCGGTTTTCAGGTGTACCCCCTGCGCCTCAAACCAGGCGATTGTGTCTTTGGGTTGAAACCGCGTAAACGCCGAGCGCAAGGCTTTCCCCCCCCTGGGATAGGCTTGTACCAAAAGGGCGGGGTCAAAACACGCATGGGTGACATTACAGCGCCCCCCACCAGAAATCCGCACCTTAGTTAAAGGCGTTTTCGAGGCTTCCAGCAGGATGACTTGGGTGTGAGGATGAGCGGATGCAGATGCGATCGCGCCGAAAAAACCAGCCGCACCCCCACCGATAACGACAATTTTAAGAGACAAGGTGCTTGCATTACTCAGGGTTATGATTATTCTAAGGGTTCAAAATCCGATTTAGCCGCCCCACAGACGGGACATACCCAGTCATCAGGGATATCCTCAAAAGCGGTTCCGGGTTCGATACCGCCATCGGGATCACCTTTTTCGGGATCATATTCGTAGTTGCAAACGGTACAAACATATTTTTTCATCGTTGTCTTCTCCTATTATCTGATTCAGTCGTACAGTGTATCGTACACCGTATTGCACAACTTATTCAGGCTAGCTATAGTTCATCTTCCCAGCCACCTAGCCTTTTGAAGAGGCGATTAAAATCGCTGCTACACAAACAAAGTCCGCCTGCGCGGACTAGGTTATAACGGGGGTAGCGTTCCTCAGATTTGGGATAAAAGCATCCCCACTGTGCCAATTACTTTTAATCCAATTTGTTTAGCAACGCGACGTGCTTTTTTATCGTCGAGAATAAGAATAACATTATTAAGTTTCATTGCCAGAGAAATCGTTTCGGCTTCTCCTTCATCCATTTAAGTTTTAAATCTAAGTTTTTTAGGCAAGTGTTTCCGCGACACTCTGATGAATTGCATCTTTACCGGGACAAGGAACAGTTGCAGGTAATGCACCGTAAAATTCACTAAGTCGCTTAGGCTTAATAATTCGCAATTTTAGATCATTTCCTTCTAGGAGAATTAATATTTCATCTCCTTCTTGAAGTCCGAGTTTTTGGCGAATGGGGGCAGGAATTGTAATTTGTACTTCAGGTGTTAGTTTTACTTTCATGGCATATTTACTCAAAGTCTAAAAAGCTGAATCGGGGCGGGTTTAGTTACATCGGGTTACAACCGAAAAGATAGTTGTGAAACCCGCCCCTACACAATTCATACCAAATCCGGGTTAGCCACCCCCTTTATAAGCTAGTCCGCGCAGGCGGACTTTGTTTGTGTAGCTGCGACTTCTAGTCGCCAAAGCAAAAAAAGGGTTTGTGAAATTTACCTACCTACCTACCTACCTGGATGGCTCTACGAAAATTGTTCTGCATAAGTTCCAGCCGCTCAGAGTTAGATCCGACTGAACACCCCTTGATTCTCGCCAATCAATCTTAAACTATGGAGGTACAACCCTTGAGACGATACCCCCGCCCACGTAGCCCCTGATACACGAGTGATGAGCAACCATTTGAGCGCCGTAAGAATCCCGACTAACACAGCTTCCCGATATTGGAGTGCGATCGCGATTGATGCAGCCGGGAGACGCCAAATCCGGGAAATTACCGCAGCTAAGGCATTTTTCCTGGAATCATTCCCTGATTTTACCCCAGAGACTCAAGTCTCGGATACCCAGGTTCAACGTCAACTCTGGTACTGGATGCAGGAATCTGGGGGAGCTGGGGGAGCTGGGGAAGCTGGGGAAGCTGGGGAAGCTGGGGGAGCAGAGATTAATCAGAGTAGTATGGCTCAACTTTGTCTCAAATGCTTTATGTCACAGCAAATTGACGCTGTTTGTCGGGGGTTAGCCAGTCGGTTTGGTGCGGAACATGGCTTTACCAGTAACGATTTATTACCCTTTGTCTTAGACGAAGAAATCGGTAAACCTCGCCGCCATTCTCCCACCTACCAATCCTTCCTCGATGAAATCTTACACAGTTTTGACCCCGAACAAAGCAGCCTCGCCACCTGGACAAGCCGTCGGGTGAAACACCATAAACCCCTGAATCAATTCTTACTCGAACATGGGATTTATTTAGTCAGTGATTGGGCAATCTTAAATGATACCAAACCCAAACAACTCCACCGGATTTTCACCGAGTTTCACCACTTAACCCCATCGGAAATCCAACGCGCCCAACAACTTCTCGACGCTTATCACGCCGTCTACCGCAGTCAACGCCTAAAACAACGTCTCGCTGGAGTTAAAGGAAAATGTCACCCTCCCACCCCCGAACAACTACAACAAATGGCGCAACGCCTCTCCCCTCCCCTACGCCCAGAACCCCTGCTGCGCCAACTGCAACTCATCGCCTCTCGACTGCGTGAGTACCGAATTTATGTACGCGGCGGGACGCCAAAAACAGAACCCTGGGATACAACCCCAAATGAACCCCTAGATATCCCTTATTCTCAACCCACACCCGATGAACAAAGCGAATTTTTAACCGCCTATCGCCAACAGTTTATTAAAGGTTTAGATACCGCCATCGCCCAAATCACAGGCGATCGCACTCGGAAGTTACAGCGCCGAGATTCCCAAAAAGCCCAACAGTTTCTCACCGCGTTGCATCTGTTTCACTGTCAAGGACAATCCATGTCCGATATTGCCCGAAACTTTAACTATAAAGGACAATTTCAAATTAGCCGTCTACTAAAACTGAAGGTCCTTCGCGCTGATATTCAACGAGAATTACTGGTTTACTTAAGCGATCGCATTCTGGAGAAAGCCCAACGCTATACCGATGTCCAACGCCTGCAAACCGTTCATCACCAAATTCAAGAGGCGATCGCAGAACAAGTCACGAAGGTGATCGAAGACGCGGCGACAGAAGCGAGTACGGCTACCCATGAACGCCATCAAAAAACCCGCAGCCTCTTTGCTAAAAGACTCTGCCATTATCTAGATAACAGGAGTAATATATCATGACTTTCTACTCAACCACTCAACCCGGGCTTGATGGTGACGCTTTCGCCATTGAAACCATCCACCTCTCTGACGATGCGATTGAACAAGCCGTTCACCTCGCCCAACCCATTGCTAACGAAGAACGCCAATGGCAAACTTATCTCAATGCTTTAGCCTTATTTGGCTTTGAGTCATGGTTAGCCGAACGGAGTTCTGAATTAACTGTAAATCGCGATCGCACGTCCCTGTTCGACTCTGCGACAACGAATCTTATCGAAGCGGTTTGTCATCTTAACGTAAATGGGTTTAACCTCTGTCTAATTGCCCAAGGTAGCCTAACCGATGATCAAGTATCCTTACCCCGAACCGTTGTCGATCTCCCCGAATTCATCCCCCATTTCTACGTCATCGTAGACGTACAAGAGGAAGAGGAAACCGCCGTGGTTAAAGGGTTTATTTCCTATCCTCAGCTAATCGAACACCGGGATACTCTAGGATTAACCCCTGAGGAGGATTGGACGTATTCATTCCCCCTTGATGCCTTTGATCCAGAACCTAGTCACCTCCTCTTAGAATTACGCTGTTTAACCCCCAGCGCCATACCCCTCCCCCCCATTCCCAGTGATCGCCGCCAGCAACTTGCCCATAAGCGATCGCAACTGGAAATCAAACTCCCCCAACTCCAGTCTCCGGCGTCTCAACTCTGGCACGTCTTAACCTGGGAACAAGCCACCCTCGTACTCACCCGTTCTGAGTTACGCACCTGGCTGTATCAACTGCAAACCGATCCTCAAAGCCAATCCACTCTCCAGAACTACTTATCTGATGTACTCAGCCGTATCACCCGAAACGTAATTAATGTGGGACGCTGGTTACAGGATGAACTAGACGAACTCGCCCAAGAACTCTCCTGGCAACTTCTGCCTAGTTTAACCCCCGCTACCGCCATGCGATCGCCTACCGCCGAATTGGATGCGATCGTGCAACAACTGGAGTACAATAATGTCCAAATTCCACCTCAAGCCAAGGGAGCGTATCGCAATCTCCAGGTGGCAGACATCCCCCTGCGCTTATATGCCATAACCTGGCCCCTCTTATCTGCAACCCTCCCCGAATGGGCATTACTGATAATTTTAGGCACGGATTCGCCAACGGGTTTCCCAGAGGGTCTAACATTAGAGATTAGTGACCAAACAGAGATTTTAGTCGAACAAGAGTTAGATGCGAATAGTTCCGATTTCTTCACCAGTGTAGTGGGAACATGCCAAGAGACGTTTGGCGTCACGATTCGTTTAGGATCAGATATTGAACACATCCTGCCTCCCTTTGGCTTCAATCTCTAGAATTAGGGGCTGCTGAATAAGTCTTGTGGTGGGGAGAGGCAATAGGAAATAGGCAATGGGCTTTCTTTGAAGAAAAAAGCTTACCTGACAAGGGATTGACCCTTCGACTTACCTCGACTTACCTCGACTTACCTCGACTTCGCTCGGTACAAGTCGCTCGGTACAAGTCGCTCAGGGTCAAGCGATTTAAATTTTTCTTCTTTTGTCCTAACGTGTCTGCGTAGTGCTATATAAGCTAGTCCGCGCAGGCGGACGCAAGTTTGTGTAGCTGCGACTTCGTCCTCGCCAGGGCAAAAAAGGGGTTTCTATTAAAATAGAATATAAAACTCTTATGTAGTCGTCTATAGACGACTTAAGCTTTTGGTTACTTGGGTTAAAACCCAAGGTGGTTGGTGAGACTGTAGCTGGAAATTTTGCTTGCTGCTTCTGCCTTCTGCTTTTTTGTGGTGTCATCTGCTCGATCCTGTAAACTACGATTTTAGCCTCATGACCTATTTATCCTTACCCCACCGACTTCACTCCCTCAGCTTGGCGACAGCGACGCTGCTGTTAACATTACTATCGCCGATTTCCCTATCCCCTAATCTATCGCTATCTCTATCAACCCAGGTACAAGCCCAAACCGCTGAAGATCAGCTTAGTGCAGCCCAACAGTTGCTAGAGGAAGGAATTGATCTGTATCAGCAAGGTCAAATGCAGGAGGCGTTAAATCGACTAGAGGAAGCATCAAACCTATTTAAGCAAGTCGAAGCCCCTGCAGAAGAAACCATAGCTCTGACCCAAATTGGTCTAATTTATGAGAATCGTCAACAGTATGATGATGCACTAAACGCTTACGAACAAGCCTTAAGCCTAGCAAAAACCTTCGATGATCCTTACCAAGAAGCGATCATCCTCGATTATATGGGTTCAGTCTATTCAAGTCTAGAACAATATTCTCAAGCACTGGATCTGCACCAAAAGTCACTGGCACTTTTCCGAGAAGTGGATAATCGCCGCAGTGAAGGCATTGTATTGGGTAATATTGGCAAAGTTTATTTCGCTCAAGAGCAAAATGAGCAAGCGATCGATTCCCTTAAAGAATCGTTAAGCATTTATCAGGAATTGGACGAAAACATCTTAGAAGGAGAGGTTCTGTATTACTTGGGATTATCCCATCAAAACTTAAAAGAATATGCCCCAGCTTTAGACTTTCACCAGCAAGCCTTAGGTATTTTCAACGCTGAAAATATCCCTGAGTTGCAAGCTCTAGCTTTATACAATATGGGGATAATCTACAGTCAACAAGGCAAAGAAGCAATGGCGCAAACGTCTTATCAAGATGCCTTGACTATTTTTGAAGAATTAGGAAATGAGCAAGGAATTGCAGCTATTCGTTATCAAATGGAAACACTTGACCAATAATTGAGGGGTTAAACTCCTTTCCATTTTTGCGGAACTGTCTCCAACTATAAGTACCGAATGACTAATTATCCATGATAAATGATAAAGAACCGATTTCCAAAACCGAAGCCAAGCAACTGCTAGAACGTTTAGTATTTGACGATGAACGTCCTCAAGACTGGGTACAGGATGTTTGGGGATTGAGTCCAACTTTAGGAGAAAGTGGTGCCAAATTGCTAGAAGTATTTGAAGCATTGATTGAATGTTGTCCTGACGAGAAATTGGAAAACTTAATCCAAATTTATTATCAAGACAAGTTGTAAAGGGAATAGGAAATAGGGAACAGGGAACAGAAGGATCTGAAGGTTGACGAGAGTTCCCTCCCCTTGACAAGGGCAGAGTTAGGGAGGGGGATTTCTCAAAGTATTGGAGATTTTTGATAACTGCTAACTGTTAACTGTTCACTGCTAACTGTTAACGCTTACTCCTAGAAAGCAATCTTGACACATCAGCATGCATCAGGGCAATATTTGGATCACGTTGAATTGCTTGATAGTAACGTTGCTCTCGATTAGTTCCCGTTTCATCCGGAGAAACCAGCGAACGGGCTTCATCTAAAAGTTCATTTGCCTGATGGAACGTTATCGGTTCTTTGGCACTCAAGGCTTCATCAATCTGAACAATAAATTGAGAGAAAGGGCGTAACCAACTAAACCATTCATCTTGAACAACCAGTTGGAAAAACTCCCCTTTTGAACGAATACGCCCATGAAATCGTTCATACCTATCGCGTTCCGAGTGGAGAAGGGCTTTATGCAGTTGCAGCAGCGCCGCACGCACATCGCGCAGGCGTTGAAAGGGTAGGTTTTCGGGAGAATAGGTAAATGACATGAACCAGGATTGCGATCGCGACTTTCTTTATCTTAGATTGAGTTTAACATTGGTGTAACGTGCCGTTCGCGATCGCGTAAAATTGAACCCCGATAATACCTTAACACTACAGTGGGAATAATTCACAAATGACGTAGCTTTCTTCTTGCAAAAGCGAGTATAACAAATGACAAATGACAAATGACAAATGACGATCTCCACCGATTCCCGCTTTGCCGATACCCAAACCCATTGGGCAAAAGACTCAATTCACCAGCTTTTTAACCGCCAAATTATCAGTGGTTATCCAGATGGTAGCTTTCGCCCCAATAACTCCGTTACCCGGGCTGAATTTGCGGCGATTTTAAATAAAGCTTTTCCCCAGGCTACCCCAGTGCGCGATGCGATCAACTTTCGCGATGTACCCGCCAATCACTGGGCAAATTCCGCGATTCAAACTGTTACTCGTGCCGGATTTTTCTCCGGTTATCCGAATGGAACCTTTCGCCCCAATCAACCGATTCCCCGTGTGCAAGCGTTGGTGGCATTGGTGAGTGGGTTACAGTATGACCGTGACCCTAATCCTAACCCAATTCTTCAGCAATACTACGATGATGCGACAGTTATTCCCAATTATGCACGGGACGCGATCGCAACCGCAACCGATAAGTTTTTAGTCGTTAACTATCCGGATGTCAGACGCCTACACCCGAATCGCAATGCGACACGAGGCGAAGTGGCTGCACTGATTAGTCAGGCGTTAAAACTTCCTGGCGTTCCCCGACACTATATTCCGGGTTGGGATATTATCGCCATTGAACCATTATTCGATGAGGCGGATTCCTTTACCCAAGGACGGGCGAGGGTCAAACTGGGACATAAATGGGGATATATTGATCAAGCTGGGACATTTGTTGTTGATCCGCAACTGGATGAAGCCGAACCCTTTTCCGAAGGAATTGCATTAGTAAGATTGCAGCAAAATGGCGTTGACTTAAGCTGGCTTCGTAGTAGGCACTTTAGTGCCAGAAGCGCTAAAGCGCTGACTACAAACGCCCGAAATCAATTCTCCTCACCCTGGGTTCGTAGTAGACACTTTAGTGCCAGAAGCGCTAAAGCGCTGACTACAAACGCCCGAAATCAATTCTCCTCACCAGAAATCCGAGGCGTTTGGCTAACGACTACCGATAGCCAAGTCTTTAACTCCCAAAACAATATGGCTGAGGCGATGGATTTCCTCGCCAACACTGGATTTAATGTCGTTTTTCCGGTGGTTTGGAATAATGGGGCGACGCTTTATCCCAGTCGCCTGATGCGAGATACCATGGGACTGGAAATTGATCCGCGCTTTACTGGGCGAGATCCTCTGGCTGAACTGATTCAAGCGGCGAAGAACGTGGGATTAGCCGTAATTCCGTGGTTTGAATATGGCTTTGCCAGTTCCTATAACAAAAAAGGTGGACGCATACTTGCCCAAAAACCCGATTGGGCGGCGCGGGATAGCCAAGGGAATTTACTAACAAAAAATAACTTTGAATGGCTAAATGCGTTTGATCCCCAGGTGCAGGATTTTGTTATGGGACTTATCCTGGAAGTTATTAGAAATTACGATATTGCTGGAATTCAGGGAGATGACCGCTTACCCGCCCTGCCATCTGAAGGGGGGTATGATCAGCAAACAGTACAACGTTATATTCAACAGTTTAACCAGGAACCGCCTAAAAACCCAAAAGACGCCCAATGGTTACAATGGCGGGCAGATTTGCTAACTGATTTTCTGACTCGTCTATACCGACAGGTAGTGACGATTAATCCAGAACTGGTAATTTCTATCGCGCCGAGTCCTTATCCTTGGGGATTACAGGAGTATTTACAGGATAACCAAGCGTGGGCGGATCAGGGATTGGTGGATATGATACATCCCCAATTTTATCGCCGGGATTTTGCTAGTTATAAACAGCTTGTTGATCGGTTGGTGAATGACCAATTAAACCCGGTACAATTGTCTACGGTGATGCCCGGAATCCTGATTAAAAGTGGGTCGTATCGCATCAGTTCCCAGGATTTGGTACAGGCAATTGAGTACAATCGCGATCGCGGTTTAGCCGGGGAGGTGTTATTTTTCTATGAGGGCTTGCGCCAGGATAATGATACCTTAGCCAAAGCCTTGCGATCGCACGTCTATGCCCAATCGGTTCCTTTCAATACTGCACAAGTGAAGGCACAAGGGTTTACCCATCGCCGCGTTGGGGCTGAATATCGTTATATTGACCGCTTTGGGAATCTCGTTACTCAGCCTGAATTTGATTGGCTGGATTCGTTTCAGGAGGAACGGGCGCGAGTGCGAATGGGGTACAAGTGGGGCTATATTGACAAAACCGGACACTTGATCACTCGTTTAGACTTTGATCAGGCGGATCAATTTGCCGAAGGATTAGCGCGAGTAAAAATTGGTAGTCGGTATGGGTATATCGATTTATCCGGTCAATCCGTAATTTTCCCCCAGTTTGATCAGGCGACTCGGTTCAGTGAAGGGTTAGCGGCGGTGAAGGTTGAAGATCAATGGGGTTATATCGATAAAATTGGTCAATGGGTAATTCCGACTCAGTTTGATCAGGCGGACTTGTTCTCCGAAGGATTAGCGGCGGTACAACTCGCAGGTAAATACGGATATTGTGACTCAACGGGTCAACTGGTTATTCCAGCGAACTTTGACGCGGCGGGTTTATTTGCCCAAGGATTTGCTCCGGTTCAATTACGCGATCGCTGGGGCTATATTAATCCTACTGGAGAATTGGTTATTGAGCCACAATTTGATGCGGCGCAACCCTTTTCCCAGGAATTAGCCGCCGTCAAAATTGGATCGTTTTGGGGGTATATCAATAAAAAGGGCGATCGGGTCATTTCACCGGAATTTGATCAAGTCAGGTCTTTTAGTGATGGATTAGCCCCCATTCAGATAGGTAAACGGTGGGGATATATTCGCAATCTGTTTGAAAAATCTTAGGGGCGCACCGACGTGCGCCCCTGTCAACTTAAGGTGAGAACTAATACTGACAAGCGTTTCACCCTCATCCCCTAACCCCTTCTCCCATCAAGGGAGAAGGGGAACCGGAATGATTAATGATAAAAGATGTAGCTGCCTATGTCTGGAATATAACACCTTTCTTGCTCCCCTCTCCCCTGCCATAAAAGCGAAGCATCCTCTGTCCTCCCCCCTCTTGTAGGGGGGAACGAGGGGGGTAGGGGGGAACGAGGGGGGTTGGGAGAGGGGCTGGGGGTGAGGGGGTTGTGGCTTAAGTTGACCCATAAGACATAAGACCGACATGCGCCCTTTTACCAACTTAATCGGCTGGTGTTAAAACTTTCTGTGACAAAATGTCACTTAAGGGATTTACAAAAGAAAACTCTTTGTGAAAAGGGTTTCTATTACTAGCTTTAACAGGCATATCTTGGCGACAACGAGAGCAAAACCAATAAATATGCTTGTCACGAACGTGAGCTAGTAACTGAGACGAACAACAAGGACAGTTATTCATGGTTATTTCTCCACCCGACGTTGATCAGCTTACTTATTAAATGTAAAAATTTCGGGGAAGAATCGGAAAAAATTTAATTTAATGTTTACCCGTCAAAAGACAGATGTCACTCTAAACGTAATTGTATATAATAGCAAATTTAGATAACAAAACATTAATCAGCTTTGATGTTATTTGATGTTACATGACGTAATTTGGCTTTCCTTTGAGTATCATGCACCAGCTTAATCCCTCAATTGACCTGGATTGATTCAAGCCACTTGGTTCAGGGTTTATCATTGATTGTTCAAAACCCATGAACCATGCGCCATGAACTATTAACACAAAAACCCACGTCTTTGAAGCGTGGGATCTGAATAATTTACACTTCTTAAACTCGATCACTCCGATCACTCAGTTGTGATTAAAATCCGTTGCGATAACAACGGATCTAGAGTAGTGGTAACAGGCGACGCTGGAGACGGATTAGTTTTCGCGGCATTAGTAGCCGGAACAACAGATATCTCCTGACTATCGTGATTACCAAACCAATGATTTGGAGTATGGCGAATACGAGGCAGAAGTTGAGCAGAATAACAAGGATAGTTGTTCATAATCAATGAATGCACCCAACACCTAACACCTTACATCACTTCTACTCGACCGTCATCTTGCAGATAAACAGCGCGAACCCCTGGAGAACGACCACTGGGCAATACTTCAATTCGTAAGACTCTGGCTTCAGGTTTACGGATATTCACGTTTAAGGGTAATCCTTGGGTATCCCAAAGCACCGCCGAAAAATTCGGGTTAGTATTCCCGCCTCGGACAAAAGAGAGAACCTGTCCGGGACTCACAGGTAAAGGATCTGTAACATCAACTTGTTGAAGTTTGATCACACTAGAGGTTAAATTCGCTACCTCAACAGTAATCCGTTGACCCGGTACAAATTTGACGGATTCTTGTCTGCAACTGCTGGCAGCCACGCAGGTTTCCGCTTGTGCCGGATGAATATCAGCCGTTGCTGGTATTGCCAGCGTCGTGGCGACTAAAAGCACTAAGGGTAATTGCTGGGAAAGTTGATTCATCTTATGTCATTTGTCCTTCGTTTTATGTTATTTGTTAAGCTATTTGGCATTGAAACCTTAATGTCAATAAGGACGAAATCCTTGTCGTAGTGTGTTTAGCGAAGCCATGCCGCAGGCTTTGCATCTTACTCACTGTATTGAGCATCTTGCTCGCTACCCATTTCTATTTTAAATGTGTGACAGCTTAAGAAAATTAATTTTATAATTTAGACGTAGGGTGGGCAAAATTTATAACATTTAAAACCCTGATAAGTAGGTTGGTGGAAATAAACCGAACTATGTTAAGTTATGTGAATGTTCCTCAAACCCTTACGAATGACGAATGACGAATGACGATCTCCGCCGTTAACTTTAATTGTCCCCACCTACTTAGTATCATTGCTTATTTTTGCCCACCACAGAATCACTTGTTATTGATTATCAGTGCGGCAAAATCTCAGGAAAACGCCAACTATTCCGAATCGATTCAAAATCAGCATCAGTTTTCGCTTGTTTGCGGAAATTGGGATTAATCTCAATTGCCTGTTTTAAACTGTCAATCGCCAGGTCAACATAACCTTGCAACGCACGACAACAGGCTCTATTATACCAAGTATCAGCCAAGTTCGGTTCGAGTTGCAGGGCGTGGTCGTAGGCAGTAATCGCCTCGGTATACTGGTTTGAGTGATAAAAGGCGTTACCTAGAGAATTCCAAGCCTGATAAAAGTCCGGTTTAATTTTAATGGCTTTCTGGTAGGAAGTAATTGCCTCTTTGAATTGATGCAACTCTGCCAAGCAAAGCCCTCTATTATACCACAATTGATATAAATTGGGATTGATATGAATCGCTTTATCGTAAGCCGCGATCGCGTCTTCGTATTGCTGATTTTTCAGGAGTTTATTTCCTTGGGTAAACCACTGCAAATCTGCGGCATTTGGGGTTTTATTTCCCTTTTGTTTAATCAGCCAGACAAAGCCGATAAATCCGACAATTAATGCCAGCTTGGTTGCGGGTTGTCTAAACAAGACACTGCCTAACTGAATCGCTTCAGGAGGAATCTTAAGACTTAAAGCAATTCGATAAATAAACAGAAACAGTTCTCGACTTGCGGCAGGTACAAACCATAACACGCCAAAAATAAACCAAAAGCTATATCGACCTAATTTACTCAGTCGTTGCTGAAGCGATTGGGGTAACCAAGGGCGGATAATTCCATATCCATCCAGCGGGGGAATAGGCAATAAATTGATAACAACGGCAAAAATTTGTAGGAAAATGAGAAAGGCTAAACTTTGTCCTAACCAATCATCAGGTGATACCGTAACCCAATCCAACCAAAACGGAATCGCCAACGCCACCGTCACCACGGCATTGGCAAACGGACCAGCCGCCGAGACTGCACTATCCCATCTGCGATCGCGTAATTTACTATGGTCAATATAAACCGCCCCACCGGGAAGGGCAATTCCCCCCATCACCAAGAATATCATCGGCATTAGCAGACTCAAACCTGGGTCAGTATAGTTGAGGGGATTAAGCGTCAAGTAGCCTTTATCCTTAACCGAGGTATCGCCACCGAAGTAGGCGACAACAGCATGACCAAACTCGTGCAAGCACAAGGATATCATCCAGCCGCCAAAAACAAACAATCCCGCCAGCCACATTACCGCTTACTCCCAAGCGAAAGGAATATCTCTAGTTTGGCAAATTTTGCGCGATTGTGTGATATCCCTAACTTTTTCTTGTTCCCTCGCCTCACCACAATACTGATTCAGCAACCTCATCCTCATCGTTGAAATTGGGTTAACAACCAAGCACAAACTTGAGATTGATTCATCTGACGTGTACGCTGCAACGCTTCTTGTAATACCGAAATCGCTAAACCCGGGAGAACCTGAGACTCGCGAATCCGCCGACTCCCACCATTCTCGATGGAAAAAGCCATAATTGTGGCAGTCTTTACGTTGACAATCCAGTATTCATTAACATTTAAATCCTCATAAAGTAGCCGTTTTTCGCCTTGATCATCTGCGAGTGAGGTATTGGCAACTTCAATAACTAAATTGGGGGATGGATAGCTATCAAGTTGGATAATAGACGTTCCCCATGGAATCACATCAGCGTTATCCCCAATATAGTAAGATACATCAGGTTGAGCATCATCAAAGCCTGTTTTCCTATAGGTACAGTTATCAAGTCCATGCAGAGGAATACCTTTTATGGCGGCAAAAAGGTTAACGGCGAAGATAATCACCGTATGATCACTAGCATGATCATATCCCAGAGGAGTCATTTCAATTCTTAGTTTTCCATTGTGGTAGTAGCATTTGGCTTTTGGATAAGCCAGATTATCAATCGTCTGTATATATTCATCCCAGGTTGCGACGACCCAGGTATCAGTTGGAACTGGTGTTTTTAGTCGAGTCATGAATATCGGTTAACACTCTATCTCAGATTCTGCCATAAACGCGATCGCTTTTTTGTTTCATTCATTTACATTCACCCAAAGTTGCTAAGTTTAATTTCCCAGCGACAAAAGCTGGTAAGGTTTATTCTTGACTTCCCACTGCTGAATTGATTGATAGAGTTGAGTGCTGCGGAAATAAGACTCCTCGTAAGCAAGTCGTAATTCTCTCTCCAGAGTATCGGGTTTAACCTCGTTGGTATTCCATGACCCCCACACTTTGCTCAATCCTATCGATAAGATACAAATAATATCGTGACCACAGCAGAGTTGCCAAGGATCGTGGGTCGTTTTTTCTAAAGTTTCTATACCCCTTTGAATATCTTGCTCTTTCAGTCCTGATTTTCGCGAATGATCTTTAACAGTCTGGCTCTCTTAGACTGGTTATGGCAAATTAGCAATTTAAATGAGCTTAAACCCTTAAGTAGCAAAGGCTCTAACAGAATCAAAAGCCTGTTTTATTAGAATTGCTTTTTTTAATCTCCATGATTCTTGCGTAGCAAGGA
>NZ_JAVJQP010000205.1:0-5900 GCF_040218875.1 Coleofasciculus sp. D1-CHI-01 | reverse complement strand
GATCAAAAGGGGGACGGAAGGGGGATCAAAAGGGGGACGGAAGGGGGATCAAAAGGGGGACGGAAGGGGGATCAAAAGGGGGACGGAAGGGGGATCAAAAGGGGGACGGAAGGGGGATGGTATAACACAGTTGCGCTTTAGTGCTAAAAAGGCTTAATTCAGCGTATTCAATCAGATAGTCTAGGTTCCCGCGCCAGATTTTGACAAGATTAAGCTGTCATCAATTTAGATTGGGAATGGGTAGCGAGCAAGATGCTCACACTACAAGGTTGCAAGGTAAAAGGAAATGATAACTGACCAGAAGGATATGATCTAATAATTCATAAATCTCAATATTTTTGCCAGTAAACTGGGAAAAAACAGTTACATAAATTTAAAAATCAGGTATTTTTTCTCCCTATTTAACTCGTCCTAAGTCTCTAAGTAGGTGGATACAATTAAAGTTAACGGTGGAGATTAGGGAACAGTAAGGGTTTGAGGTCTATTTACAAGACTTAGTACAGTGCCGTTTTCTTTGATCCGACTACTTAGTGCAAGAAGGCAGAACGCAGGAGACAGAAGGAAAGAAAGCTTGTACAGTAAGCTGTTGCACCTTTTTCAACTGAATAGTTAGAGTCTGCTGCGCTGCACTAGGTTTTCCTGATCTTCTCACAATCTTCACAGAAGCCTATAGAAGTTTTACACGGGCTTCACCCATTGGCATAGTTGAGCTTTTTATAATAAAAGATATCTGAGAGCAGGCTGGCTTTGTAACCACTCAATAACTAAGGAAATAAATCATGAAAAGCAATCTGAAGAAACTACTGTTTGGCGCATCAATTCTTGCCAGTGTCACTGGGCTTGCTACTGCCCCCGCTTCGGCAACAACATTTACTCTCTCTGGTTCAGACATTATTAAATATGAGGCGATCGATACGAATAATGATGGCATATTGGATACAACAGTAGCCAATCCAAACGCCGATATCAATGCTCTCCTACAAGGAAATTGCAGTGTTCCCGCATATCTGCCTCAATATCAATGTCAACCCGGTGAACCCGGTGGAAACCTAGAATTATTTGCCAGCAGCGAACAACTTGACCTGAATCAATTTTTAGCGAATCAGGACGTTACCAGCTTACAAGCGACGTTTGATGATGGTAGAAGCATGACGCTAAGTAGCCTAACGGCAGTGGACTGGTTTGGAGAGGACTTAAATACTGGCTATGGAGCTAATACATTAGCCAATAGATGGTTTAGTGATGCCCTGGATACCTACAATATTAACGATAGTTTACTTGGTTTTTTGGGTTACAGCCAAGAGAGTTTATACAATACATTCCTGAACAGCGGTGGGTTCCAACGTTTCAGTGACGCGAATATCAGCTACGTCAATAATGATAACGGCACCGTGGATATTGGTTTAGCGGGTCACTATGACGCGAGACAGATGTTATTAGGCGTCTCTTCCACACAATTTGAGATACCGTTGCAAGCTAGTGAGGTGGTTAAAGTAACTCATAATGGTAGAACCACTTATGCTTATACCTTCAGTGCGGCTGATTCTACCCTTTCGTCCAACGATGGAACGCGATCGCATACTGGAGTCTACGATCCACAATTTACGCTTGATCCAGTTGACGTGCCAGAACCCTCGATTCTACTCGGCTTAATTGGCGTAGGTGGTTTAGTCGTCGCCAAACGCCAGAGCCAAAAATCTTAGGTCAAATGTCGCTGAGATAGGCGCTTGTGACAATTAGATCAGTTTTTAGGGAGCCAACAGGCTCCCTTTGTAGTTTGACGATCTGATTTTTGTCAGTGAGTAGGCATTCTTCGGTGGCGATACACCATTTTTTTTACAAAATGCCACCAAAGGTATACAGATTGCTAGATTAATTCATATATATTTAGTTGTTGAGTGTTTATTAGCATATATAAGAGAAAATGGCTACAACTTCATCGAAACTTTATCGATTTTTTGCGAAACTTCATGTAAACTTTATAAATAGATGAGGAAATGTGTGTGCAGGCGACGAAAGCTCAAGGGCTGAAGACATCGCCTGTTAGAGGGCAACCAGAGGTTATTAGAGCCAAGAGTGGGTTAGCCCAAGCCTAACCCTGTGTATGTGCTGTTAAGAAGGCTCAACCTATAAAGTCACGGAGATACTGCAATGAAAACGAATATCCAGAAACTGCTCGTCGGGGCATCACTTGTTATGGGTGTCAGTGCGATCGCCACCAATCCAGCGTCGGCGGCATCTCTGACTAACCCTCAAGTGACGGGTGAAAAAGGAGAAGACTATTTAATCTACGAACACGTCCCCAATCCAGATCCTACAGCGACGGTGGATTTTACCAAGCTTAACAACGATGCAGATTTGGAAACAGTCTTGCAAGGAAGTTGCTCGGTTGGAGGAGCGTTCATTCCCAGCAACAGTTGTGAAAAAGGTGAACCGGGGGGGAATGTTGAGCTATTCGCCAATAGTGAACAACTATCCTTTGATGAATTCTTGGATTACACCACGGTGACCAGCTTAACGGGTGATCTGGGGGACAACAGCATTACCCTGAGCAGTTTGACGGCAACGGATTGGTTTGGGGAAGGCTTAGATACTAACTATGAAGCCGATAATTTAGCGAACGAGTGGTTTGAGGCGGCTTTAACCTCCTATGGCATCACCGATGGTTTGCTAGGGACAGCGAACATGTTTATACCCGAAATTCCCGATAGTAAAGTGAGTCTTTTCAACGCATTCCGGGATAACGGTGGATTTCAACGATTCAGCGATCCGAATATTGCCTATGTTGACATGGATGATATTACGGGAAGCCTAGAGGTTGGGCTAGCGGGGCACTATGATGCAGTTGATCTGATCTTTGATGATCTAACTTCGTTCCAAAAAACTGCCTTGTCAGAGTTTTTGGGCGGGAACCCTATACAAGCTGCTGAACTCGTCAAGATTGACTATGAGGGAGAGACGACCTACCATTACAGCTTCAGCGCCGCAGAATCTGGGTTGCTTGAACAGGGGGATATGATGTCTCATACAGGTCTCTACGATCCTGAGCTAACCAGTAATGTGGAAGTGGAAGAGGCTCCTGAACCCTCCTTTGTACTAGGAAGCCTGTTGGCGGCGGGTGGCATGTTTGCTGCTAAGCGCAAGCGGAAAAAATAGTCAGCTACAGATAAGAGCGTTTGTATTATATCAGAGGGAGATCACTCCCTCTTTTTTTTGTGCGATCGCCTCCCCACAACTTGACGATCCAAAAACTTCATCAAAACTTTATATAAACTTCACGGTTACTTTACCTCATCAGGTCTATACATCCCATAGATTAAGAGAGAACTCGTATATCTACAACAGAGAACAATCAATATGAAAAGATTATCCATGGCGATCGCTGGAACAGCTATAGCGCTAGGAACAGTGGGTATGGCTCCGGTTGAGGCAGCTACTGTTACCAATCTCAAGTATTCTGGATATCTGAGTGTGCAATCCCAGTATTTGCCTTATCTACCCGGTGTTGATATTACTGGGGATAAGGTAACAATACCCATAGATCAAGATTTCGATATGGACAACGTTAGCGGCAGGCTATCTGATACAGGGGATACTATGCTAACCATTCCTTGGAAAAATGAATCTGACACCTTGTCAGATCTCTTTCCAGAATTCTTGTCATTTTTGTATCAAGATGATTTCCTGACTTCTTTTCAGGGAAGTGGTTCTGTTTTTGATATTCAAAACAATAAACTATCGGGCTTTAATTTCTTTTACGACACACCCACAGGTGAAATGGTTGTGGACGGCTATGATTTTAATGAAATTGAAACCTGTTTGTCAGCTACATGTATCGTAACAGGTCAAGGAGGTATCTCCTTATCCGTTCCTGGCGCTGCCGTCGGTATTCCGTTTCTAGGAACAATACCAGTTGACGCTGATATAAGTTTTAATCTGACCCAAACAGCAAAACCTCTTTCTTCAACAGACACTCCATCGGCTCCAGAACCCTCATTTTTATTAGCCAGTTTATTGGCTGGGGGAGGTTTATTGAACGCCAAACGCAAGCCGAAAAAATAGTAAATTTTTCATCAGAGACATGAGATGAAATTTAAGAGAGCTATATAGCTCTTTTTCTATACTCACATTAACCCCTATGAAACCAGCCCAAATATTCATCAACACTTTACATAAGCTTCACAGTTACTTTACCTAAATCAGTCCTGGTATCCCATAGAGTAAAACGGTTATCTGATGCAGAAGATGAAGAGCTAACCTTTGGTCTTAACCATGTTGAAGACTATTTAGAGGCACTCCTACCTAGCCCAGTTTTACCATTGATTGATTCTATTGACGTTCAGGGTTCTATTCTAGATTCCGAGAACAATTTCCTATCGGAGTTTAATGTCTTTTTCCGGGATGATGAAATTGTTGCCGGAAACTATAGTTATGCTGATATCGAAAGCTGTCTAGAGAGTACCTGTCATGTCTTGTTTGGCGGTAATGCTAGTGCCTCTGTATTGTTCCCTTCTAGCGTTAATTTGACAGTAAATGGCGGTTTTACCAAAACAGCAATGTCTCTGGTTGATGACAATTCTACAGAGCCTGGTTTAGTATCTTTCGACTATTCAATCACTCCAATCAACTCTATACCCGAACCAATCGCTTTGTTACCTGTTGATTCTGAACCCGAACTACCACCTGTTGCTGAAGACTAACCTGAACCCCCTGTTGTAGAAGCACCTTCTGAACCTGAACCTGAACCCCCTGTTACCGAAGAAATGCCTACCGATTCATCGGGAGAATTGGGTGACGAATCTGATATCGCATCTGTACCGGAACCTACCACATTATTAGGGCTATTTGGCTTGGGTGGTTTCTTGGCAGCAAAACGGAAGCGAATGAAAGCAGATTAGGGCGGCTTACTACCACTAACGACAACTTAACAACAATTGAAAATATTGAGAGTATACCCAAAACTATTCTTCAGTAAAGTTTTGGGTATTAAAACTAACTAATTAGTGACGGAGTACGCAAAATAAAAAAATCAACTAGACATGATTGCTGGCATTAAAATTGAGTCAATTACATGAATAACACCGTTATCCGCCAGGATATCGGGCTTGACAATAATAGCCTGATTCACTTTATAACCACTGGATGTATCGATCGCTAATACTGAGCCTTCCAGGGTTGGCACTTCTTGTACCTCGATCAGGTTATCGCTTCTGACATCTCCGGAGACAACGTGATAGGTAAGAATTTTTTTGAGTTTGGGGATATCCTGCAAGAGAGTGTCTAAGGTTCCCTCTGGCAGTTTCGCAAATGCCTCATCGACAGGGGCAAAAACGGTGTAAGGACCAGGACTCTTGAGAGTATCGACTAAATTGGCAGCCTCAACCGCCTTGACTAGGGTGTTGAACGAACCAGCGTTGATGGCAGTCTCGACAAGATTGGGCATGAGTTTGATCGGGTTTTTATTGAATCTCCTGTTTAGGAATACAATAGTTTCTCTCAAACTAACATCTTTCAAAGGTTAGAATTATTTCTCAAACCGTTCCATCAAACAATCGGCAATGCGCCGCGCTGCACCAGATTGACCCATACGACGGCGACCATTGTCGGCAATCAGTTGCACGCGATCGGGATCTCTTAACAACTTCTGGAGGACTTGGGCGACTCGCTCGGGTTGTTCGACTAAAATTAAGGATGGTCCTAATAGTCGCGTTTGCGCTTCGGCAAAAGCGGGGGTGTATTGAGGACCCGTTCCCGGAATCGCGATCGCAGGTTTTCCTAATCCGACAAATTGTTCGGTTGCGGTTCCTGCCATGGCAATGCAGCAGTCGGCTTTGAGCAGACAAAGGGTATAGTCGTCTTGGGTTAATATCAAAGTGCCATTCTGGTTAGTTAACGCGATC
>NZ_JAVJQP010000198.1:0-44723 GCF_040218875.1 Coleofasciculus sp. D1-CHI-01 | reverse complement strand
GAATAAGTCTTGTGGTGAGGGGGAGCTGGGGAAGCTGGGGAAGCTGGGGGAGCTGGGGGAGCAAGGGTACATTTTACCTGAGCAAGGTGATGCCATACTTATGAAGGATGCTACCCCATTTCCTTGCACTTTATCCACTGTTATTAAAAAATCCCCATTTTGTAAACTTTCACCATTGATGATGGCAGGATTTTCATCTCCCTGAACTGTAGATGTAATAACAGCAGCGTATGCATCTTTGGGTATTAGGCAACCTACACTAATCAGGGCGGCTCCAGTAGCCATAGCAATTGTACGTGGTAATACACTTAAAGTGACTGTTCTGCGTAGAATGGAATAGATTTTCTGAACTGACATTTTTTTCTCCTTGTGAAGTTGAACGGCTAATAATTTGCAGTACGAGATAGATGCGATCGCACCTTCCGATGTTTACCCAATTAAGTTGATAAACTTACTGATTTCCCTGACACAGATGCATTCTGTTAGCATCAAATCTGTGTTGCATCGATGAACTTGACCAATCTCTGTTGAGATATCGGCGACATTCACCAAAGTTTCGCAATCCGGAAAAAATTGTTACAAACGTTTACATAAAAGCTTAGGGGGTTGAAGATATCCCTGAACAGATCAGGGTAGGATGAATCGAACAAAAAATTTTGAATTTTGCGAAAAACTCTAAATTTGCGCCGATAACTGAGTGCAAGACTCAATTGGCACGATTGTGAAGGATGAGTGTAACCGACGATGACGGGGTAACAACCCACCCCAAAACCAATAGGAGTAAGAGTTTAGGTAATTTCATGGATGCGGACATCGATCAACAACTACGTCAGCTTGTCGCTCAAACCTGCCAGTATCCCCGGCGCAGTCTGCAACGGCGTCGTAGCTTGGATCAACTCATTCGCGCGATCGCACAATCGGGAAAACTTTGGCAGGAGAATAGCCCCGATTACGAAGAAGCACTGCAACAAACCTGGTTGTATCTGTGCCGCAAGATTGAGAACTATAATCCAGAAAGAGCCACTGTGATAACATGGTTGGATGCCCATCTCAAACAACGACTAAAGGATTTGCGCTGGAAACGATGGCAATACATGAAACGCCATCGACGTCAACCGCCCCCAGGTTGGGAGAATCCAACCGATCCGATTGAGAATTTGCCGGATACCCACGCCAATATTCCGCCGATTCTGGAAGAAACCCTACAGTGGGCAGAATCTGATCCAGATGGTGAATTATCCAGCGCTCATATTAAAGGGCGTCCAGATATAACCTGCCAAGTTTTAATTTTGCATCGCTTACCGCCGGAGACAAAATGGGTCAACCTGGAAACAGAATTGAAGTGTAAGACTTCCACGTTGGCAACGTTTTACCAGCGTCATTGTGTTACCCAATTACGGGAATTTGGTGAATCTCAAGGATATTTATAGAAAACAATTAGTTGATGGCATAACAATAATAGGACTGTAAAGGAGTGAATTATGACTAGCGTAGAATTACTGTTAAATAACGCTTTGCCGATGCCCATTATGTCCAAGATAATCCAGATGGCACAAGGGTTTGCCGAGAAACAACCGACGCCAGCAAAAGCGGAACAAGTTTATTTGAATACGTTGGCAGTTTGGGCAGTCCATGATTATTTGGAACTTATGGAGATAGACACTGACATTAAATCTAGTGATCTTGGCAATCCCGTGGTTTGCTTAGGGGCAGATGTGGCAGATTTGAAGGTCAAAGGATTAGGGACATTAGAATGCCGTCCGGTGAAAGTCTTTGAGAATGATTCAGCCTCTGAAAGCAATCGCTGGATTTCTGAATTGGGTTCAATTCCGCCAGAAGTCTGGCAGGAACGAATTGGCTATGTTTTTGTGGCGATTGATCCCAAGCGAAAAGAGTCAAAATTGTTGGGATTCACGAAAACGGCTGGTACTGGTAAGGTGGTATTGACGCAGTTACAACCCCTTGATGCTTTATTAGAGTATCTTGACCAATTAGCTCACCCTATCGTCAACATTAATCAGTGGTTTGCTAATCAGTTTGCGGCGGGTTGGCAACAGATTGAAGACTTATGGGCAGCTGATAGTGATCAGTCGCTTGAAAAGCCAAATGTTCCCGCACTTCGTCGATTTGATACTGGCGTTAAACTCTTTCCAGATTCAGATGTTATGCGAGCCAAGTTACTTGATTTGGCAATGGATTTGGGAACTCAGCGCCTCGCCTTGGTAATGGCACTTACCCAAGAACGCGATCGCAAGGTTAATGTTTTTGTTCAAGTTCATCCCACAGGGGGCGATCGCTATTTGCCGAGTAATCTTACACTAGCATTACTGGCTGACTCTGGGGATAGGCTGCAAGTCGTACAATCGAGAGGGTTAGATCTCTGGATTCAACTCAGACAATTTCGAGTCGAAGCTGGAACCAATTTTGGTCTGCAAGTGGCGCTGAATGGTATCAGTGTTACGGAATCATTTACACTCTGAGGTGTCACGGGTTAATTAGGTATTTTCGTAGTTACCCTGTCTTTGTCATAATTGTTGAACGTCTGACTAAAAATCTTGAATATGAATATCACTAGCTTAAGGAAAATATCGCACTCAATTTTTAAGCAATGGTGCGTTACGCTTTGCTAACGCACCCTACATTGGGGTTATATCAAATAGTTATCGCTGGCGAAGCGTTATTGAAGGGTAGAGTATTTTCTTTCATGGCTTAATTGTTTAAGAATCTTAATACCTTACTCGCCCAACTTATAGTAATATTTGAGCCAATGTGTCAATTAATCAGCAGACTTATTCCCTCTATCGCTACCTGTTCCCTAACCAATCAATAAATAAGAGCAGCTATGAGTAAAATAGTCGTCTTAAGTCTCGGATTCGGCAGCTTTAGAACTGGATTTCCTGCTGTTACGGCACGGTTAGGAGAGGTAGGGAATCTTTATATGCAATTCACAGGGAATTTGCCGACAGCGCCAGATATTCCTCAACTGCTCAGAGACTGGCGGCTAATGTATACAGCACTTTATCAGAGTGATGGCTTTCGTGGGATCGAAATTGTCGAATCGGGAATTACCCATTGTTCTGAGGGAAATTTCAATGATATTTGTCAGCAGTTACAAACGCGACTTAATACATGGTTCAAAAGTGACGGATTTCGCAAAATTGAATCACAATTGAGAACTCAATTAAACCCGTCTGAATCTGTGCGAGTAATTATTGAAAGCAATGAACCTGAAGTCTGGAAATTACCATGGCATCTTTGGGATTTTTTGGCAGAATACCGCCAAGCTGAGTTAGCGTTTAGTAC
This sequence comes from Coleofasciculus sp. D1-CHI-01, assembly GCF_040218875.1. Taxonomy (NCBI): domain Bacteria; kingdom Bacillati; phylum Cyanobacteriota; class Cyanophyceae; order Coleofasciculales; family Coleofasciculaceae; genus Coleofasciculus; species Coleofasciculus sp. D1-CHI-01. The sequence continues at coordinate 41,420 of NZ_JAVJQP010000198.1, read as the reverse complement.
CCCCGATTATCCCCCACCCGCTTATCAAGTTCCACCCCAACACAGAAAAGCTCAGGTCAAAATATTAGCGATTTTAGGCAATAGCGCGGGGATTAATTTGGAGAAAGATCGGGAATTACTGCAACGATTGCCAGGGGTTGACATTAAATGGTTAGTTGAACCCGAACGACAAGAATTAAATGACCAACTTTGGCAAGCTGGTTGGGATATTATTTTCTTTGCCGGACATTCCCAAAGTGCAGAAACTTTAACCCATGGGCGATTATATATTAATCAAAACGCTCAGAATAATAGCATAACGATTGGTGAACTCAAAGAAGCCCTAAGTCAAGCAGTTTATAATGGATTGAAATTAGCAATTTTTAATTCTTGTGACGGGTTGGGATTAGCACGAGATTTGGCAGCAGCACAGATTCCTTTGCCACCGATGATTGTTATGCGCGAGCCTGTGGCAGATCAAGTGGCGCAAGCCTTTTTGAAATACTTCTTAAAAAACTTTTCTGCTGGCGAACCCTTTCATTTATCCGTGCGCCAAGCCAGAGAGCAACTCCGGGGAGTGGAACATGATTTTCCTGGGGCAAGTTGGCTACCTGTCATTTGTCAACATCCTGCTGTAACTCCACCCACTTGGAAGCCGTTGGTTTTGCCTGAACGCCAACGTGACACAATTCCTTTTATTGGTTTATCAAAATGGGTGGCAATTGTTTTAGTGGCAGCGATTAGCAGTTACCTTTCATTCGGCTCCCAACTGGCAATTTTGGCAAACAAAATGGGACTAAAAAATCACCAAAATGGGCAATTATTAATAGCAAAACGCTACTATAATATCGCTACTGTACTGAACCCTAATTATGCACAACCGCACTACAATTTAGGGTGGATATGCAATGAAAATCTTGATGATAAAGACTGTGCTGAACAACGGTTTAAACAAGCCGCCCTGCGAGGACTTCCTGATGCTTACCCGGAGCTGGCTCGCTTGCAATTGCAGCAGCATAATCTAGAATCTGCACTGAAACAAACCTGGGATTGCTTAAAGCATAGCGACTATGATGAGGTGAAAGCTGCCTGTTTGAAGAATCGCGGTTGGGTGCGATGGGAACAACAACGGTTGGAGGAAGCTGAAGCCGATTTACGCCGCGCGATCGCGCTTCAACCTGACAGCCCTCATGCTTATTGTCTATTAGCCCAAGTGTTAGAAACGAAAGGGAACCATCAAGATGCAGTATTGGCTTGGGAAAATACACTTCGCTACTCGGATTATAATGTCCCTGAACAAGACGAGTGTATTGCCTTAGCCAGAGAAAATTTGGTAAGTAGTCGGACAAAATTAAACTTAACGGTTGAGATTAGGGAACAGGGAACAGGGAACAGGGAACAGTAAGGGTTTGAGGCTTGTAATACTTCTTAGTACAGGGTACAGAATCTTGTAATTAAACTTGACAATGATACTCGTAGCGGTTTAAATAGAACTAGAAAGATTCCCCTCTTCTGTTACAGATAAAAATTCTTCTCAACAGTCAGGCTTAGCTTTAATCTGCCTTGGGTGCAAACTATCAATGCGGATGCTAGGGCTGACTGAAAATAGCGCAAGTTTCAGTCATTGGTAATGATACTTTTTCGCAACGAGAAAATTAATGCCTAAGAAAAAGTAAGGCATAAATTAGGCATAGGTCATATTCACTCAAACAGTTTGCAATCTGAATTTTAAACAAGCATCAAGTTTGATCGTTTTAGAGGCAATAGCTAGGTCTCTCAATCTCCTGAACAGCATCTTAGTGTTTATTATGATGCGTTCTCGAATCTAACCCCATAGACAAGAAGGAGTACAAATTGCACTCAGGGTCATCCAAAGAATCGAAACAATAACACACGATTAAAGGAGTATAAGTATTGTATGAACTGGGCAATAGCGACTTCCATAAGTTTCCTGTTAAGTTCTCTATTACTCCTATTTGGCGGTAATTCTTCGGGTGTCGGGGCTGTTTATAGGGATGAACCTGTGAATAGGACTAATTGGGTTGATAGTGTCGGAGGCGGGAGCAATAAACAATCGGTACGGCATCAAAACAATGATCAATTGGTTACGACGTATCCCATTCTCTCTGCCTTACGCCCAACATCCCAACCCCTTGCCAATGGGCAAATTCTTCAGATAACGGGTGATGTACAAATTCAGCGAACTGGACGTAGAATTGAACCTAAAATTGGCACGGATATTTATCCAGGTGATCAGTTATTTATCGCCCAGGAATCACAAATCATTATGCAATGTGCGGACTTATCCATCCAAACGATATCCTCTGCCAATAATCTCCGCAATCGTTGTCCCGCCGCTAGCGAACAAACCGAATGTAGTCCGGGTACTTATAAATGTCCCCATCGCGGCGATGTTACCTCCTGGAACAATAATATTCCTTATATTATTAGTCCTCGTCGCACCGCGATTCTCACTGATAAACCTCTCCTACGCTGGAATGGGATACCGGAAGCCCAATACTATACCGTCACTCTCGAAGGGGATGGAATCGAGTGGACAACCCAAGTTAGCGATACCCAAATCCTCTATCCTGGAGAACCCCCACTCCAACCCGATGGTGATTATCTACTCATTATTGAAGCCGATACCGGGGAATCCTCACTGGATGAATCCCCCCTACCTGGCGGACTAAATTTCAGCCGACTCGACACCCAACAAACCCAACAGATTCGCACTCAAGCCAGCCAAATCAGCCAGCAACCCTGGAATCAAACCGCCAAAGCCCTAGCCTTAGCCACACTCTATAGTAAACATCAACTTCATACTCAAGCGATCGCAACCTTAGAATCCCTGATTGCTGACGGCGTAGAAAGTGCAGCCATCTATCGCAAAATAGGCGATCGCTACTTCTATCACCTCGCCCTTCCCCTCCAAGCTAAACCCTACTACAAAAAAGCGATCGAACTTTCCCACACCACCGACATCGAAGAAAAAACCCACGCCCAATACCACCTAGGGCGCATTGAAACCGCACTCGGTAATCCCAACCAAGCCCAGCACTGGTTCACCCTCGCCCTCAAAGGATATCAAACCCTCGGCTATACCCAACAGATTCAGGAAATTGAACACCAATTAAACCGATAACCAAACCACCCTCCTCCACCTCCAACCCCTCTGCGCCCCTCTGCGCTTCCCTCTGCGAACCTCTGCGTTAAAACAACATGAACCCATAGCCACTCAAAAAAGTCATGAAACCCCCTTTTCTGTGCAAAACAATTCTCCTCGCCCTCTTAACCCTAAACCCCTCTCCCCCTACCCTAGCCCAACCCATTATCCCCGCCAACGACAATACCGGAACCGTCGTTAATCCTACAGGCGATCGCTTTGACATCACCGGAGGTACCCTCTCCCCCGACGCCACCAACCTTTTCCACAGTTTTGAGCAATTTGGATTAGAATCTGAGCAAATTGTCAACTTCCTCTCCACCCCAAATATTCAGAATATCCTCAGTCGAGTTACGGGCAATAATCCCTCCATCATTAACGGCTTAATTCAAGTCACCGGAAGTAACGCCAACTTATTCTTAATCAACCCAAGCGGTATTATCTTTGGCACCAATGCCCAATTAAACGTTCCCGGCGATTTTACCGCCACAACCGCCACAGGAATCGGATTTAGCAATAACCATTGGTTTAATGCATTTGGCGACAATAACTACTCCAATCTCATCGGAAACCCCAATCAATTTGCCTTCGATTCATCCAATTCTGGCAGTATTATCAACGCGGGCAACTTAGCTGTCACTTCCCAGCACAACTTAACCCTATTAGCAGGTCAAGTGATTAACACCGGTGAATTAAACGCACCGGGCGGAACCATTACTGTTGCTGCTGTACCTGGCTCTAATTTAGTCCAGATTGGTCAATCAGGAAACCTGCTCAGTTTAGAAGTTGAACCGCCCCGGGATACTCAGGGAAATATTCTCCCCGTAACCCCCTTAGATTTAGCGGAACTGCTTACGGGAACACCACCTGAATTAGACACCCAATTAACTGTTTCTGCGGATAATACTGTTCAATTAGCTAATTCTGGCATAACCTTACCCAATCAACCCGGAACCACGATTATTTCTGGCAGTCTCAATGTTGCCAACTTCTCTGCTATTCCCGCAAATCAATCCATTACTATTATCGGTGAAAACGTGGGACTCGTCGATGCCGATATTAATGCCTCTGGTAATCATAATGGAGGTATTGTCCGGATTGGTGGAGATTACCAAGGTCAAGGTTCCATCCCCAATGCTGAAAACACATTTATCAGTTCCGATTCACTTATTAATGCCAATAGTATCCTCAACGGTGATGGCGGGCGTGTTATCGCTTGGGCAGACAATAATACCACATTTAACGGCACTATTTTAGCCCGTGGCGGGGATAATTCCGGAAATGGTGGATTTGTTGAAGTTTCCGGAAAAAACAATCTAGTTTTTCGGGGCGATGTCGATGTCATGGCAGCTAATGGTCAAGCTGGCAACGTACTACTTGATCCCGTTAATATCACGATAGTCGATCAAGATAATCCTGCTGCTAATGATAATGAGTTGAATGATAATACAATTCTCTTTTCAGACGGAATCACCGATAACTTTACCCTTTCTAAAGCCAAACTGGAAAGCTTATCCGGTAACCTCACCTTAGAAGCAACGAACAATATTACTATTGAGGATATCGCCAACGACAACTTAAATCTGAATACAGGTTATGGTAAAAACATCACATTTAGGGCGGATGCCGATGGCAATGGTGTCGGTGATTTTTGGATGAATTCTGGGGATTTAATCCAAACAGACGGAGGCTCGATTACCATTACAGGAGTCAATGTTGATGTCGGCATTCTTGATACGAATAACTACAACAATCCTCTATTTAACCATGGTGGTGATATCACGATCGTCACCGATAACGGCAACATCAGCACGGGTCTTTTAAAATCATGGGGAAGAGAAACTATCGGAGATAGTGGCACGATTACCCTGATGGCTAATAATGGCAATATCCGCACAGGTGAACTTCAATCCCAATCTCTTGCCAATTTGGGAAATGCTGGTGATATTAACCTCACCGCGAATAATGGTAATATTGAAGTATTTGGTGATATAAATAGTAGTATTGAAGAAGGGCTTGGTAATGGTGGAACTATTAACCTAACTGCTAACGGGGGTGATATTAAAATTACAGCCACAGAACAGAATAGTAGTATCTCTTCGGTAAGCCTTGTGGGAAAGGGCGGTGAGATTACAGTCCAAGCGACAGGTAATATTGAAATTTTAGGAACTATAGCCTCTTTGTCCGGATTGAGTAATACAGGCAACGTCACACTAACCAGTGAGCAAGGGAATGTTTCAAGCGGTAGCCTTGGCTCGGCTGTTTTTAGTGGAACGAGTGGCAAAGTCACCATTAATGCCCCCAATGGCAGCATTAATACTGGTAATATTGCTTCACTTTCTTTCAATGGTACAGGTAATGACATTAGGCTTACCGCTCGAAATAACTTGATAACAGGTGACCTGATATCTTCAGGTAAACTTGGTAGTGGAACAATTAATTTAACTGTTACTCATGGTTCTATTAATGCCCTGAATTCTGATTTGTCTGAGCTATTCAATTTGGTTGATTTAGTCCCGATCGAGGATTATCCAGAACTCGCTGATTTCTTAAAGCCTATAACTCAGTTACCCACACATGTTCTTGACTCATCTTCATCATCAAGATCAGGAGGTGCAATTATCCTTAATGCACCTAATGGGGATATTATTACTGGCGGTAAAACAATCAATTCCCATGGTTTTGTTAATGCTGGAAATATTACCCTAACCAGTGGGGGTATTATTGATACAACGGGCGGCATAATTAGCGCTCCCGGTGGTATTAAAGGGGGTGACATTACGCTGCTTGCTCCCGGTAATATTGATACGGGAACGATTACCGTATTTTTAAGTGGCTTTAGTGGTGATAGCGGCGATATTAGTATCACAAGTACCGAGGCAAATATTAACACCAGTAGTGGGGCATTAATTACGGCGTCTGGAGAGGGTTTAGGTGGTAATATCACCCTTGATGCGGCGGATAATATTACCCTGGGTCAAGTTAATGCCTTATCGTTTATGGATAGGGGTGGCAAAATTGATCTGAGTGCAGAGACTGATATTACAATTGGCGGAGATCTTCAAACCAACCAAAATAACATTACTTTGAATGCGCCTGTTACCTTAGCCGATAATGTGGCGTTGACTACATCAGAGTCTGGTGGTATTATCTTTAACGATACCGTCAACGGAACCTATAATCTGACCCTAAATTCAGACCAAGGAGTTGTGCAATTTAACGATCGCGTGGGTCATTTAACCCCCTTAAATAACCTACAGGTTCAAGGTGAGATCACCACAACTCATCCATCGGGTATCGATATCACTGCATTAAACAGGATTCTGACGGAAGATATTAGTGCATCGGGTGGGATTAGCCTCACAAGTCATCAACGAAGTATCACCACCCAGCGTCTAAATACCTCGGCATTGAATAATGGTGGTAATATTACTCTTAAAGCACCGGGTAATATTAGCGTGAGTCAAATTGATAGCCAAAGTTTAGGGAACGGGAATGGCGGCGCGGTTGACATTACTACCGGACAATTTTTCCAAGCCACGGATACATTCCTCGATCAAAATGGAATTCAGACAAGTATTTCCACGGCTGGGGTGGCTGACGGCGGATCAATTTTCATTCGCCATGGTGGAGAGGGAATTACCCCATTTATTGTCGGGAATGCTGATATCAATGGTACTGAAGGCGCGATAACGCGAGGAAACGATAATCCCGAAAGCCAGATTCTCCCCACACAAACCTATCTACACACTCATAAACAAGACAGCGATCGCATTCAGATTATATCAGTCTCTCCGGCTTCACCCCCGCCACCTGATCCCAATCCCCTACCACCTAAACCCAATCCTAGTCCTCAATTAACACCTGGTTCTCCATCATCCTCTAGTTCTAATTCTGAATCAACTCCAGAGACGACTCCATCTAACCCCAATCCCCTAGAATCTCTCGCCTTTCTTGTCGGCGATACTCTCGATGTCAATTCTCAAATCAATCAAGATGCTGAAACCGGAAACTACACCTTTACCTGGAAGATTCCCAATCAGCCAATCTTATCACTCAATGTTCCCTACGTTCAAGAGTCTTCCCGCCAACTGTCAATTAATCCCGGCGATGATATTGTCACCGTAATTGACCAATTATTAGAAGCGCAATTTGAAACCTATTTAGGCGAAGATATTACCCAGAAAAAAGTCACCACCGCTTCCCTGCAAAACAGGCTACAAACCATGGAAACCCAAACCGGAAAACGGGCTGTGGTAATTTACGCCTTGTCTCATCCCGATGGATTACAACTGGTTCTCGTTCCACCCGAAGGTTCTCCTATTTCTAAACAGGTTCCCCAAGCCAATCATCAAACCCTACGGCGGGAAGTGAAGAAATTTTATCACACGCTCAATGATTATACCAATAACAGGTATTTATCCAGTTCTCAACAACTCCACCAGTGGCTAATCGAACCCTTAGCAACGGAACTCGATGCCCTCAATATTGATACACTCATTTTCTCAATGGACGCCGGATTACGCGCGATTCCCCTAGCGGCGTTGCACGACGGACAGCAATTTCTGATCGAAACCTATAGCCTAGGTTTAATCCCCAGTGTCAGTCTAACCGATACCCGCTACCAGAGTTTAGAAAACGCGACTATCTTAGCCATGGGGGCTTCAGAGTTTCCAGATTCCACCCTTTCTCCATTACCTGCTGTTCCGATTGAATTATCCACAATTTTAGCCGAATTTGGACAAGGCAAATTATTGCTAAATGACCAATTTACTTTAGATAATTTCAAGACTCAGCGCCGCAACGCCCCCTTTGATATTGTACATCTGTCTACCCACGCCTCTTTTCCCCGCGATCGCAATCATCATCCCTACATTCAACTTTGGCAAAAACAAGTCGGATTAAACGAATTGCGACAACTACAATGGTACGCCCCACCAACCGTAGAACTCTTAACCCTAAGTGCTTGTGAAACAGCCGTAGGGAATGAACAAGCCGAAATGGGATTTGCCGGATTAGCGGTACAAGCGGGGGTAAAATCAGCCCTAGCTAGCCTCTGGAAAGTTGATGATTTAGGGACGTTAGCGGTAATGACCGAATTTTATCAGCAACTTAACAGCGAGAATGTATCAATTAAAGCCGAAGCATTGCGACAAGCCCAACTTGCCCTATTGCGTTCTCAAGTGCGAATTGAATCAAGTCAGTTGGTTGGCACAAGTCGGAATATAAGCGTTGCTAAAAGCTTAGTGAATAACTCAGAAATTAATCTATCTCATCCCTATTATTGGGCTGGATTTACCCTAATTGGTAGTCCTTGGTAAAACCAATGAGGACATTTTCATTTTCCTGTAGGGGCGGGTTTGACTATTATTCTTTCTCAATCCACCTTAATGTAACTAAACCCGCCCTGACTCATCCTCTCGTCAACCCAACCTACAACCGATATTCTTGGATACTCGACTGGTTAGTAATGATATCTCTTCAAATGCTGCCACATCAATTTCAATCCCAAATTGCACATTGGGTTCAGCAAAGTATCCTTCTGGCAATTGACGGTTTAAATCAGAAGCGATATACGTTGCCCACGCATTATGGAAAGCGTGCCAGTGACGACGAGTACTCAACGGTGGATGAAAGTGATCCAGTAATCCCATAATTCCTAACTCCAATTATTTATAGTGATTAAATTTATCGGGATAGTCTTTCAGCTTTTGTTTTTATTATACTTTTAAATTGCGATGCGGGCGTTTATAGCGCTAAAGCGCAACTACAAACTAGCAAACTATGAGACAATTAACTTTATCGAGAACTACCATCAGGTCAACTCCATGTCTTCAATAACTGACTCCTGGCAAGAGGATTATAGTATCACTAATGGTGTCAAACTACACTACGTCACCCAGGGAGAAGGTAAACTTATGCTGATGCTGCATGGTTTCCCTGAATTCTGGTACTCTTGGCGGCATCAAATCCCTGAATTTGCTAGGGATTATAAAGTTGTTGCCCTTGATTTACGCGGTTATAATGACAGCGATAAGCCCAAAGATGTATCAGCTTATCAGATCAGCGAGTTAGTTAATGATATTAAAGGAGTTATTCAAGGATTGGGTTATGAAAGCTGTATCTTAGTTGGGCATGATTGGGGAGGAATGATTGCTTGGTATGTTGCCTATACTTATCCTGAACGGGTGGATCAGTTAATTGTCATGAATATTCCTCATCCTGCTAAATTTACCGAAGCGTTTCGCAGTAATCCCCAACAACTCCTGCGAAGTTGGTATATCTTTTTCTTTCAACTTCCCTTACTCCCAGAGTGGCTGTTCCAGTGGGATGATTATCGACTGATTGCATCTAGTTTTATTGATATGGCAATTGACAAACGTGCTTTCTCAGAAGCGGATTTAAACGCCTACAAAGATGCAGCGGCAAAACGGGGGGCGATAACTGCCATGATTAACTATTACCGTAATCTCTTTCCCGGACTATGGCATCAGCGCCAGTGGGATGTTCTACCCATTCCAACTCTGATGATTTGGGGGGAGAATGATACGGCTTTGGGCAAAGAATTGACCTATAATACAAAGGATTATGTGCCAGATTTGCAAATCCGCTACATCCCGAATTGTAGTCATTGGGTACAGCAGGAACAGCCCCAGTTAGTGAATCAGTATATGCGAGAGTTTTTGGCAAAGGATGAGGGATGAGAAAGTTTTGGATCTTCGCTTTGCTAATCAGACATGGCGTGTGTGTAGGGGCGGGTTTCACTATTATCTTTCTATTTCACCCAGATGCGACTAAACCCGCCCCGATAAAGTTTTGAGGCGTAGCATACTATGTCTGAAAGAGGTTTATGAGGCGTAGCAAATATTGTTCAATTATCGGTTATTTGCCAATTTTTTGGCTAAAGGAAACCATGATAATTGGATCAGGGCGGGTTTGATTAAAATATTATCGGTGACATCCTAATTGTGTCCCTAAACCCGCCCCTACAATTACTCTTCACAACCTTCGAGGGATGTTTATTCCTCATTCAGTTTACCGTTGCGATAACCATAGAAGTCAATCCGATACTCAGTAATTTTGACACCAGTTTGTTGCTCAATGTGCTGGATTAGTTCCTCTGGCAATTCTACATACACATCCATGATCTGATTCGTATCCACACAATTAACGTGGCTGTGTGCATCGCTGATATTTCCGTAAAGCCGTCCATCGGATCGTTCAATACATTCGATAATGCCTTGAGAGGATAGCGCCTCTAGGTTCTGATATACCGAGGTATGACCAATTTCTTTACCTTGCTTATTTAGGCGATCATAAATGTCTCGTGCACAGAGATGCTCTCGATCTTGCCACAACAGTTCCAAAATTAAGCGGCGTTGACGCGACAAGCGCATTCCTAACGCTTGACATCGATTGAGGGCGTCTTCCAATGAGCGAATTGGTTTGACAACTGCCGCTTCTTTCTGCATGGTCAATACTTTGAATGGGGTGGTTAGCTTTCTGGGGAGTAGTCTCAAGCTCTACTCTTAAGGGGAGAATTATAGAGATCCCATAATGCACTGGTTAAAAGTGCATCATATTTGCGGATATAATCTCTTTCGCCAAGCTTTGTCCAGGTTTTGGTCTGAATGACTTGGCATCTGGCACTGTAAGGCAAACTCATTACCACTTTACCTTAGATGGTGTAAGTATGTCTACTGTGGACTGATATCAAGTCGGGTAGCATCGATTGTGTTAATTCAAACTAAGGTAAGCTTGATCCGAGGTTAAGCCTGGGGACTGGTTGACCCTGAGCGGCGTCGAAGGGTCAAGTGCCGTCACTACCAGGATGAAAGACCGAAGTAATCCAGGCAATGTACAGACGCTGTAACAGTGCGTCTCTACGTCCAAGTGTTGTGGAGCGGATAAAGATTAGTGGCAATCACAATTAAACTCAATTCCCATTCCATTAATGATTTAGACCTATCGCCCGTCCAGACTGTGATTGATAAGTGGTTGACCGAGGGAGCGATCGCAAACTATGAGCAGCAGTTACGCTTTGAGTTTAACTACCCTCGCGAACCCAATGATCCACGGGAATGGTCAGAAATTCCGGAGATACGTCTGTGGTTTATCCGCTTAGATGTTCAGTATCCGTGGTTACCATTTCTGCTGGATTGGAAAGCTGGGGAACTCGCTCGCTACACGGCGATGCTCGTCCCCCATCAGTTTAATCGCACGGAAGGGATTCAATATAACCCAGAAGCCTTAGAAATTTTCATGATGCAAAAGGTTTTTGTGGTGAATAACTGGTTACAACAAATTGATTTACCCAACCAGTCGCGCCTCAAGTCCATGGCTCAAATGTTAGGGTATGAACTCGATGATACGTTGTTTCAGCTAATGTTTCCCCCAAAAAGAACTTGAGACTTAGAGGAGTGAGGCTGGTGGGCATTGCCCACCCTACGGTATATCAAGGGTTTCGACACTCCAAAACGGCTCAAAAAGAACTTGAGACTTAGAGGGATGAGGCTGGTGGGCATTGCCCACCCTACGGTATATCAAGGGTTTCGACGCTCCAAAACGGCTTAGTTGAGTGCCATTCCCTAGCCCCGCCAAACTTGTTTTAATACATCATCAGGCTGAATATCGGCAATCCAACGAGTGGGTGATTGAATACCGATATAGCGTTCTGATGGGGGTAGGAGTTTGTCAGCCTCAGTCGGACCAAACAACGCGATCGTATACGTTCCCACAGCAACAGCCAGATGCATCGACGCGCTATCGGTACACAGCAGTAAATTCGCCCCCGCAATCATTGCCGCTAATTTACCACTATCAGGAGGTGAGGTCATCTGTAAATTAGGACAGACTTGAGTGAGAGCCGCAACTAACTCCGTATCCTCCGAACCATGCAGCATAACCAGAGTTAGGTCAGGCTGTTTTTGGTGGATGTCTTCAATAACCTCTTGCCATTTATGGGCGGGATAAACTTTATCAATGTCCTGTGACTGATCCAGGTGGTTAGAGCCGCCGTCGATCATAATGTAACCGCTTTCCTGGATACCCAGGCGGGCTTGTTCACCTTCAGCCCAATCCAGATCGGATTTTGGCACACGAATGGCAAGTTCTGGACAGGGGGTGTTAATCCCTAACCCGGTGAGCAGGTCATGATACATGTACGCGGCATACTGCTCTGTTTTCAGGGGTACAGTATTGGTGAAAAACCACGTACCCTGATTATTTTCGTAGCCCACACGGATGGGAATACCACTCATCCAGAGCAATAGTCCCACTGACCACCGACGCTCTAGGGCAATTGCCGCATCATATTCGCGATCGCGGATAATCCCCAATAGGTTACCAAAATCTGCCAGACCATTGCGGTCTTTATAGTCAAAGGGTAATACTTCCTGGACTGAACCGGAAACTCGATAGGCTCCCTTGGCGCGGGGTTCGACAATGACATCGATTTCGGCGTCGGGGTAATTGGCTTTTAGGTCATCTAACGTCGGAAAGAGCAGCAGTTGATCGCTGATTCCTCCCGGAACAAGGGCTAATAGTCTCATCTGAATATAATTTAGAGCTTGTATATCAGCTCAATTTTAATGGACTGGTCGTTCCTAATTTCACGAAATTTTCCAGAAATTAGTTTGTCCGGATCACCGTGACAGGGTGAACTCCTACACCCCTGCTCCCATTGCTATTTAGCTGATGGAATTACTGTACGCATGATATTATACCTAGTGGTTTCCTAGGATGAACCAGTAGTAGCATATTAGATTAGATTCGGTCGCGATTAGAGATTTGGCATCATAAGGCGGAAGCTTGTGCATTTATTAATTCCAGCAGCGGGAATGGGACGACGGATGGGGAGCGATCGCAACAAGCTATTGCTTACCTTACTGGGTAAACCCTTATTAGCATGGACGTTACTGGCGGCGGAAGCGGCGACGGAAATTACCCAAATTGGCATTATCGGACAGCCAGGGGATCAGACCGATATTCAGGCAATTCTGGCGGATCTCGCCCTGACGAAAGCAGTACAACTGATTCCTGGGGGCGCAACTCGCCAAGAATCCGTATATAACGGCTTGCAGGCTTTACCCTCAACGGCGGAACGGGTACTGATTCACGATGGTGCGAGATGTTTAGCCACACCTCAATTATTTGATCGCTGTGCGGAACACCTCAGAGATTGTTCGGGTTTGATTGCCGCTATCCCGGTTAAGGATACGATTAAAGTGGTCGATGAGTCGGATATTATCCAAGATACACCCGACAGGCGACGGTTATGGGCAGCCCAGACGCCCCAAGGATTCGAGGTATCGCTTCTGAAGCAATGTCATCACCAAGGACGGAAATTACATTGGGACGTTACCGATGATGCGGCATTATTTGAGCGCTGTGGGCTACCTGTACAGATTGTGGCAGGGGAAGAGACTAATCTCAAGATAACCACACCCATGGATTTAGCGATCGCGGAGTTTATTCTGCGTCAGCGACTTGCAGCCAGCCATCAGTCATAAGGATCGTCATTTATCATTTGTTATACTCGCTCCCGACAAGAAGCAAGCTACGTCAGTTGTCAAGGTTTAAAGACTATTTACAGAACTTAATAGTTTTAGGCGACTTTCCACAAACCTACTAAAGTCAATTGTCGGAGCTGGTTTAACCAATAACCGTTTACCAATTTTATTTTATCACCAAGGATGAACTGAGATGAAACTTCCCACTTTTCTGATTATCGGTGTTCAAAAAGCAGGGACAACCTCGATTTATAACTATTTGAAACAACACCCCCAAATTTACATGAGTCCCGTTAAAGAAACAAACTTTTTAGAAAAGAACTGGGAAGAACTTGAAACTAAACGGAAATCCAAAATTGACACCTTTGAAAAATATTGTCAACTTTTTGAAGGGGTAACAGATGAAATTGCGATTGGAGAAGCCTCGCCTAATTATCTGTTTCATTATCAGTCATCCTCAGAGCGGATCAAGCGTTATGTGCCTAATGCCAAGTTGATAGCCGTCTTGCGAAATCCAGTTGACCGAGCCTATTCGGATTACTTAATGCATATCCGAGATGCCATTGGCAAAGGAAAGCACAACAGCTTGTCTGACCAAATAAAATATCGAGCTGATAAATCGTTTATTTTGCTCAAGGGATTCTATTATCAGCATTTGCAGCATTTTTATAAAGAATTTGACCGAGAGCAAATCCGAGTTTATTTGTATGATGATCTGGTGAAAGACCCGGCTCAATTCATGAAAAGCATGTATCAGTTTGTTGGCGTCGATGATACCTTTTCACCTGATGTCTCCAAAAAAGCTCAAGTTGCTCAAGTTCCCAAAAATACAGCAATGAATAAGATGTTACGCCAAGAAAATCCCTTGAGAACGATAGTCAGGTCGGGACTGCGAGTTATTTTACCCCTGGGAATGAGGCAAACGATTCGTTCTCGCCTGATTCAAATTAACTCTCAAGATAAGAAAGCGGCTCCACTTTCGCCAGAAGATCGCCAACAACTGATCGAACTCTATCGAGACGATATTCTCAAGTTACAAGATTTAATTCAACGAGACCTTTCTCATTGGTTAAAGTAGTTATTAGTTATTAGTTATTAGTTATTTGTCATTTGTCATACTCGCTCCCTTGAGAAGCAAGCTACGTCATTTGTGATAATTGAACGGTTAGGTCGGGGCGGGTTTAGTTATATCAGGGTGAAAACTAAACGTTAGTGGTAAAACCCGCCCCTACAAAAGATGTTTCATCGGAACGTCTCTGCTTCCTCAGTTTCCTCTGCTGCCCCAACTCCCCCTGTCTTCCACCCTTGGCTCGATTAAGCAGATAGTGCCATCTCTTGTTCGGTTTGAATCGGTAGCGTAATTGCAAATTCGGTTCCTTTCTCAGGTTCAGAGGTGACTTCAATTTTACCCTGGTGTTTTTTCACAATCTGGTAACAAATAGCTAATCCCATCCCTGTGCCTTTGCCTACAGCCTTGGTGGTGAAAAAGGGATCGAATATCCGGTCTTTAATTTCCCCTGGAATCGCTGCACCATTGTTCCAAACTGACAGGCGAATCCAACGATTATCGATGGTTTCACTACGAATGACGATTGTCGGTATAGCTTTACCCTGAACCTCTTCTAAGGCGTCAATGGCATTGCTGATAATGTTGATAAATGCTTGATTGAGTTGAGCCGGATAACAATCAATTCGCGGTAATTGACTGTACTTTTTGACCAGATTAATATTGGGCTGGAGGCGATGACCGACAAGCAAGAGGGTATTCTCTAGTCCTTCATGAATATCTGCCTGTTTCAACTGCGCTTCATCCAGACGACAGAAGTTTCGCAAAGATAAGACAACTTCCTGGATTCGTTCAGCCCCACTTTTTAAGGATGACAGCATTTTTGGCATATCGGCGATGAGGAAATCTAAATCCATCGCTTCGCTTTGTTCTTGAATCGCGGCGTTAGGCTGAGGATACTCTTGCCGATACAGTTCTAGCAAGATCAGTAAGTCGTTAATCGATCGCTTGGCATAATCTAGATTGCCGTAGATAAAGTTAATTGGATTATTAATTTCATGGGCAATCCCTGCTACCATCTGTCCTAAACTGGACATTTTTTCATGTTGAATCAGTTGGGCTTGGCTGTGTTGGAGTTCTCGCAGCGCTTGCGTCAATTCTTGCGTTCGTTCATCGACGCGCTGTTCTAAGGTTTGACGCGCTTGTGTCAATTCTTGGGTTGAGTCATCTACCCATTGGACAAGCTGATTGAGAGATGTGGCTAATGAACCGACTTCATCGTTGGCGGTGACGGGAGTACGAATCTCCAGATTGGACTCTTTGACGATCGCACTAGCAACGTGAGTTACTGTTTCGATAGGATGCGCGATCGCACGGCTGGTAATCGTGGCTAAGAGTACCGCGATACCTACCGATAGCAGCAAACTACTTACCATGATTCGCAGGCGTAAGGCTTCTGCTTGTGCTAGTTGTTGATGTACCTGAGACTGTTGCGTTTCGGCATTAGTTTTGGCATCCTCTACATGGTGGGATAGGTGATTGAACTCAGCCATCACTTGGCTGGTAGAGGGGTGATGCAGTGCCTGTAAGAGTTCTTGTTGTATCGCAGTAACCTCTTCTGGCTTCAGGTTCTCCGATTTACTGATCTGCCAGAGTGATTCAATCACCTGATTGTAGGCGTCTATATTCGCTTCATACTCCTGAAGCAGATGATGTAATTCAGCCGTGTTTATGTTTAAGTCATCGGGATAGTCTTGGATGAAGATGTCTAACTCCGAGAGTAGGCGTTTCATCCGATCCACATCGGCTAAATACTGATTCTTTTGGGCGTCAATCTGGCTAGGGTTCACCGAAACTGTGAGTAGTTCTTGCGGATGCGATCGCACAGCCAAGGTGACATTTTCCAGGTTGCTGAGGAGATGGTGCTGCTGATCCGCAACCCGTTCTTGTTGTTGGGCTTGGTCTTGGTAATAATTACCTAGAATTAATCCTCCAGTTGTTCCCAGAATGGATATGCCGATCGCCAAGGCGTAGCCGTAACCAATTTTCTGAGATATGCTGAGGTTGCGAATCCCTTCTTTGATCCAGGTGAAAGGGGAAATCTCGGATAAATTCTTATTCAGATTTAATGGGTTTTGCTGACCCATTAAGGTATTTTGGGGAGAGACTGGGGGATATCGGGAATTGGAAAAAAGCATAAGATAAGCCAAAAAGTGAGATAGATCGTAAGGTTTCCAGGGGAAGTGATGCATGATTTGCGAGAAACGATTGAATTAAACAATCGGTATCATTGTTAAGAAAAATACTTGAAGCTTGCGACAATTAGTAGATGGAAAATTCAGTTTACCTCTGTTCATCAATATACATTACCTTTTTACACCCTCTATCTATTAATTGTAGGAATAAAATGATGAAGTTTTTAACAAGTTTTCATTTAAAATTGTCTAAACAAATAAAGTTAGAGTAAAGATTAAAGTACAGAAGCAGGAAAAAGGAATTCCGCTCTAGGGCTATCAATGGATGGAATCGGCTACCAGTAAGAATTAGAGCGACAATGACAGAGTTGTAGCGGTCTGCCCAAATCATAAAGTAATGTGAAGATATTTCATAAAATCCATCAATTAATTAAAAAATATTAAAAACGTCCGGATTAGACTGGAAGTAAGCCCAGACATTTGTTATTTCAAGACTGTAGGGTGGGCAATGCCCACCTTGCCCTCATCAATAGGATTTGCATCCTCAAATTGCGTAAGTTCTATCTTTTTGATGGGCAAGGAAGGAAGCACATTAGCTTTGTGATTTGGATCATCCCAATTCGCCAAAATGATTGGTAATAGGAATATTTTTATCGCAGGAATCGATATAAATTTCTACCTAGAAAGGGTGGAGATAACTTAGTTAACCGCCGAAGCCCAATTGTAGGGGTTCGGCATACCTAATTTGATGGATTAGTCGCACGCTTTTGTTGTTTCCCCCTCATCCCCTAACCCCTTCTCCCACCGGGGGAGAAGGGGAACCATCACTCTCAGAGCTAAGCTGTTTGGCGTTTACAGCTTTGCGCTCTCCATAAAGTACAGTCGATCAAAGTCCCCCTTCAGATCCCCCTCCCGTCCCCCTTCAGATCCCCCTCCCGTCCCCCTTCAAAAGGGGGAGACCAAAGGATGCGGGAGCTTTTGGTTCCATGGGGGAGACCAAAGGATGCGGGAGCTTTTGGTTCCATGGGGGAGACCAAAGGATGCGGGAGCTTTTGGTTCCATGGGGGATTTAGGGGGATCGACAATGTACCGCATAGCAGAGCCAACTGCTGTAAATATTAATGTCAAGAATGGCGAAGTCTTTGTAGGGCGTTTAGCGAAGCCATGCCACAGGCTTTGCATCTTGCTCGCTACTAATACCCAATTTAAATGCATGACTGATTATTTAACCGCCGACGTGTCCGCCATACCCAGCAAAGGTTCTAGCAGCTTGCGTTCTTCTATGGGTAGGCTAAATAAAACACGCTTATTGCCTTTTGCTTCCTTATAACCAACAGCCGCTTTGAGAAGACGGAGAGGGATTTGAAATTCAGGATAATCACTCGCCATTTCTTGCCACACCTCCAACCAGGTTTGTGCCGCTTTGTCGCTAACCATTTCTGACATTAGTGTAGGAACGCTTTTCACCAGTCCCTGTCCTAATGTAGAAATAACCTGGTGTTTGTGGTAAAGTTCGATAAGGGTTTCGATGCGCGATCGCCATATCTCTACATTGTTACTGCTGTTGAACAAGATGTGCATAATTAACTTGGCATCATCTGCATCAGCTTCATCGTCAAGGGTAAAACGTTGGAATGCGTTCTCTAGTGCAGCAATTCCTTCATCCCAGCGATTTAATCCCAAAATGGCAATAGCACGGTTTAAGAAGACAGAGGAGTCTTGATACCCCAGTTCAATGGCTTTGTCACAGGATACTAAGGCTTCCTCGTAGCGTTCGAGATTGTCTAGCACCCAGCCTCTGTTCAACCAAAGTGCTGCATAATTAGAGTCAAACTCAATTGCTTTTTCGTAAGATACTAAGCTTTCCTCGTAACGTTCGAGTTTCTCTAGCACCCAACCTCGTCGTCCCCAAGCTTCTGCATAATTAGGGTCAAGCTCAATTGCTTTTTCATAAGATACTAAAGCTTCCTCGTAACGTTCGAGTTTCTGTAGCATCCAACCTCGTCGTCCCCAAGCTTCTGCATAATTAGAGTCAAGCTTAATTGCTTTTTCGTAAGATACTAAAGCTTCCTCGTAGTGTTCGAGTTGACTTAGTACCAAACCTCGTCGTCCCCAAGCTTCTGCATAATTAGGGTCAAGCTCAATTGCTTTTTCGTAAGATACTAAAGCTTCCTGGTCTCGTTTGAGATTATATAGCATTGCGCCCCGGTTGCACCAAGCTGGTGCATAAGTAGGGTTAAGCTCAATTGCTTTGTAACAAGAGGCAAAAGCTTCTTCGTAGCGCTCGATACAATACAGCATTGTGCCTCGTAGTACCCAAACTGGTGCATAATTAGGAGCAAGCTCAATTGCTTTGTCACAGGATACCAACGCTTCCTCATAGCGTTGAAGATTGCTCAAGCACAATCCGCGTTTAAACCAATCCTCGGCTTGACCGCGAATTTTTACCAGTTTCTCTGCTAGTTCTAAAGCAGTAACATAATCTTCCTTCTCAAAACAATCCCCATACTCTTGCAAACACGCGGCGATGCGAGGATCTTCATCTTCATTTTCTATCGCTTTAAGTGCATAAAGAATATATTCTCGTTCTAGAACAGCATCAGAGGGGAGTGGTTTTAAGCGTTGCTGATACTGGAGATTATCATTGGTTACTCCTAATCGCTGTAATAACTCTTCCTTCGTATACCAAATCCGTAAAAAATCGACAAATAACTGTATCGGTTCCCCCCGCTGCTTCTTCACCTCCAGACAAAAGCGCATCAATGGTTCCCGCATCTCATAAAAAGACTCCCGCCCGATCGCGTCAGATGTGACATACCCTTTCTCCCGCAAATCCTTAAGCTGACTGGATGTGGTTTGATGCGTCATAAAACAGCGCTGGGCAATTTCTTTGACTGGAACCCCATGGCGGCGATCGCATAAAAATTCCACTATCTTCCGTTGCTGCGGTGACAGAGACGCCATCCGCGCCTGATAATAGGGTGTCAAATCATCTAGCATCCGCATAAAGGGTTCCACTAATTCATCCAACGACTGGCGAGTGAGGAACTCTGAGAAAATCACATAAACCCGGTGATTTCCCCCAGCCAGATGATGAACCGCCTGGATGCGATCGCGTCCCCTTGGCTGTCGGATAAAGGACTCTAATTCGCGATCGCCCCGAACTCTGGCAATATTGGCTAATAACTGTATCGCTTCCTCAACCGTTAAATCTTCTAAGTGATCAATGTGGAAAAACCCATAAAACGGCGATTTCTCTTTTTTTACCTCATCGAATAAACTCTGAGACGTTGCCAAAATCGTACAACCAGGATTCTCTTGCAAAAAAGCATAGAGTTGTTTTTGTCCTTTTTTACCCAACCCAGAAAAGATATCATCCAGGTTTTCCATCAGTAGGAGTAAGTGATTATCGCCGATGATTTCCCTTAATAATTCTGCCCCAACCTGTTCCGCTTCATCGGGCGACAATTCATAAAGTGATTCAACCCGCTTAATTAACCCTTCTTGTCCCCCCTTTAGTTGGATTTTGGCAAAATTTCCATCATTTTCCTGAAGCGCCCGAAATATCCGCAACAGCAAATCCAGAAACGAGGTAACGCCCCATTCTTCCTCACGTAACCAGGCGATTAACAGGAAATTTTGTAACGCTTCCCGCTTGCGAATCCGGTGATATACCAGCGAGACTAAATGAGTTTTGCCAATACCTCGTGGACCAATCAGTAATGTGTGATGTGGCGACGGTGTAAGCACACTATCGCTAATGCGTTCCATAATATTTTCAGCTAACTGATGACGCTGCACAAAGATGGCTTCTAAATCTTCATGCTGCATCAAACTAGGAGTAAAACGAGATACTTTCATATAAGTCACTAAATTAAGCCCTGAACTAAAGTTCGGGCTAAAAGCTAAAACCCGTTAAAACGGGTTAAAAGACTGACCCAGTAAGCTCCATTCTTACTTTAGCTTTGACAGGGTTAGGGAGGGGTCTGTCTCAATGGAGATTTTTGAGCTTAAGTTGATACCAATGCGTCATGAATTCCTCCTACTCACACCGTTGTTCAACCTGGATGTTTCCATTTTATGTCATTTTTGACGTACTCAACTAAATAAGTACGTCAATTTTATTGTATCTTTTTTAAAGAGCGTGCTATCTTTGGCATATAAGCAGTTGAGCGCCCCTAGCTGGAACTAGAGACGCTCTCGATTGCTTACAAATTCAGTTGAGCGACTGGCTGGAACCAGTGACGCTCTTGGATTTTATCAATTTGTCGTTTTTGGTATAGAAAGACCAAAGTATTCCTATGTCTAATCATAACAAAGAACAGGTCATTCTAGTTGCAGCGACTCCCCCTGAACCACCTCTACCCCCTGAATCCGGGAATATCAGTTCCCTGATGGTGTATGGCGGCGGAGTCGCGGTGGTTGTAATTCTGGCAATGGCGTATTTCTCGCAAACTCTGCTTAAGTCAATTGCTGAGTTGCTCAAAACGGTAAACAAGCCCAGGAAATAGGTCATACTGTCTTACTGTTCTCCTCTTGCTCCCCTCTTGCTCCCCTCTCCCAAGGTTGGGAGAGGGGCTGGGGGTGAGGGTTGGCTTGGGAGAGGGGCTGGGGGTGAGGGCTGGCTTGGGAGAGGGGCTGGGGGTGAGGGGTTGAGCTTAAGTTGACACCAATGGCAAGTGGGTAGCCCCTACATGACCCCAGATGCGTTTCTTTAAACTCAAAGCGAAGGGTCAAGTCAGGGCGGGTTTTGTACAAATGTTATTATCAATAGCTGCACGAAAGTCCCTAAACCCGCCCCTACACACTCACGCCCTATACCCTCGAAGGTCGTGAAGCATCAAAGCTATTTTACCCCTCCTTTGGCGGTTCAACTCCAAACATTAATTGTCCACTATTATAAACCGGAATATAAGTACGTTTGCCCTTTCCGGCTTGTTCTAGCATCTCTTGGTATGACCAATCATTATTCATAGCCCAGATACCTGTCGGCGTATTCACCTGAAATTGGACATCTTTCTTATAATAAGCTTCTCCCCCAGGATAAAGTTGAGTTCCATCCACATCCACCTGAATATAATAAATCGTTGGCGAATTTTGCCAAGGATTGAGTCCAGATACCGTTATTCCTGATTCAGGACTGGCATTGACTGTAATATCTGTTGGGTTTCCTCCGGCTTCAATCACCTCACTAGTATCGATAAAATAGCGAAACGATAAATTAGGAATAATTCGGGCGGGCCACGCGGATTGGTTATAAATGGTGGCTTGCACTTCCATCAAATTATCACTCAGTTGATTTCCTTGCGCCTCGACAAAAAATTCATCGCCCCGTTGTTCTGGTTCCGGAAAATTAGCTAATGCTTTGCCTCCATATTTCTGATAGAGTTTCGCCACAGCACCCGTAAATCCGGCATTATAATCTGTGGCAACTTCAGTCATCTGAAAATTAGACCGTTCATCGATATAATTATCCTGCTGATCGGGTCCACCCACTAAGGCTCCATATAAAATATGTCGCGTTTCTTCCGGAATTTCTTTACTATTTGCCCAAGAACCATGTGCCGTTCGATGATGGGGTTGTCTGGGTGGGTTATTGCCAAATCCGACCACATAACTCCGCTGATCTGGATTCGATCCTAACATATAATTAATCTGCCGTTCGGCAAAGGCATGATATTTTCGTCGCGTCCAAGCCGAGTCTACTGAGTCCCCATAAATAAAGGCTAAAAATGCCGTTTTTGCCGCATATCTTAACGAACCCCATTCATCTAGCCAAGCCAGTCCCCCTGGAGTATAAGAGATGTGCTGCCACTGACAGCGATCGCACCAATAGTCTAACCAGCGTTCGGCGTCTTCTCGATACTTATTTTTCCCGGTTAATTCGGCTAATAAGACATAACTGCCATAAGATTTATCATCCCAGGTATGCGTCCAATTATAAGCAAGAGTCGCATTAGGTTGATCCCTTAACTGCTCATAATAGGCTTCAGATTTCTGTAAATACTCTGGTGTTTGGGTTGCTCGATAAAGCCATGCTGCACCCCAAACCAGTTCATCGGTATAACCACTGGATTTATAATACTCTGCCGCCTCGGTAATACAATCCGAATAGATTCCCGGATATTGCTCAGCAAAGTCGTAGAGTTCTTGGGCATGTTTGAGCAAAGTTTGGGCATAATTTGCATCGGTTTCTTGAAAAACCATAGCTGAAGCTGCCATCGCGGCGGCGGTTTCTCCAGCTAAATCAGAACCCGGACAAGTGGCATCAATTTTATAGGAAGGACGCTCCATTGGCATCACCTCCGCTGCTCCCCACCACCCATGATCTAAACTTCCTTTACCCACCTGACCCCACAATACTGTTGGCGCAGGATGTGCCTTAATAAAATAGTCATTAACCCAGCGTAAATTATCCAGCATGGCGTCATATTGACCACTTTGTTTATAGGCGTCTTCATATTCAATCACGCCCCAAGCCAAAAGCGTAGTCGAAGCTGCCATGGGAAAGCCAAATTTTAGATGATCCCCGGCATCATACCAGCCTCCGGTTAAGTCAATCCCATTATCTGCACCATCATTTAATGCCGAATCCCCCCGCCATTCCACCCGATTATTGGCAGGCAGTTTTCCGGATCGCTGAACATCATAAAAATAGACCGCTTTTTGTAAGACTTCTCCGTAATTGTACTGATTTCCTGCTAGATAGTCTTGACCCAAAACATTGAAGACACCGAACATCCAATAGTGAAGGCAATTAAAGGTTAAAATAAAGACCGTCAGTAAAAAAATGAGCAGGAATTTAACCAGAGTACGGGCTTTAAACATAACGTTAGGGTTATCCAGATTAATCTCATGCTAGCTTAGTCAGTTCCTGAATCCATCAGAAAATTCACTCAATTGCTAATTTTTCATGAAATCTTTAATTAAGATATATTTTACTGGACAAATAAAAATACCTTAGCAAACGCTTTAGCTTATCTAGAGCGTCGGTTAAGTATTCCTAGAAACCGGGTTTCTCGTGAGGATGACGACGCCATATTAACCTTTCACCCAAAGAAACCCAGTTTCTTGACCGAATTTTTCCTCAACAGTGTACTATTCGGATCTACCTTTATCCCTCATAATCGTCCGGATAGTGTGATACCACATCTGCTTCAGGAATCCCCTTTATCCTGTGCGTACTTTTTCCTTGAAGCCCTCTGCCATTTACCTTCTACACCTGTGCAATCCAACTCAACCCCCATCTATCAGCACCTCCTCAAGGGGGCGGCGCGGTGAAGTGGGCATGGCTTGTTCATTAACAAACGCCGGATCATTAAACTGGTGGCGATTCCCTTGTTTAACAAAGTCAGTAATCTGTTCAATATCGTCAGCCTCCGTAAATACTCTTAACTGAATCCCGTCTTGAGTATTTGCCCTTTCCAACTCTTCTAAATCGGTCACTGGGATTTCCCGACTATCATAAGCGCAACGAGTGGATTGACGCTGAGGAATAGCGTGGAACAGGGCTGTATCCGGAGGATGGAAATTGGGGTGCAAATGAACCAGCAAACAATCTTGGGCTTCTCCATCGGGAAAGTACTCAACATCGCCGTTGAAACCGCTATGCTGTGCCGCAATCAACAGATTTTCCAAAGCACAACCTAAACTGATAAACAGCGCATGGTCATCGAGATCTACTATAGGTAGACGACGGGAATAGTCCGGGTAAATACGGATAGTATTGGTATCAATAGAAAATTTCCAGGGTTGGGTGTTGTGACCCGATGGTGCTAAGGTGGCGAGGCGAATCAGTTCTCTGGCTTCCGGCTGAGAAATCATGGTTAAAGTAGTCGGTACAATTAACGTCCAGTGATGAGTGTCGTTATTTTAATAGTTTCATG
The DNA here is from genome assembly GCF_040218875.1 of Coleofasciculus sp. D1-CHI-01. NCBI lineage: Bacteria > Bacillati > Cyanobacteriota > Cyanophyceae > Coleofasciculales > Coleofasciculaceae > Coleofasciculus > Coleofasciculus sp. D1-CHI-01. The sequence continues at coordinate 16,677 of NZ_JAVJQP010000198.1, read as the reverse complement.
TTGTAGGTTGGGTTGAGGTATGAAACCCAACAAACTCTAGGCTCGCATCCCTGACTACCGAACCGTGACAAAATTGGCGGCAAATACCCACTAACCAACTGTCAACAGCCACCAGTCATCAGCCACCAGTCAGCCGTCAACACTAGAATTACAATAATGACGCGATCGCAACCTGGGGTCAAGCGATGATTGACACCGCTTGATATCCTCAAGAAACCGAGATACTCCCCACCGCCTCTATGGATGGCAGAATGTTCCAGGCTTGGGCGACAATATCACTAAGCCAGCGTCGTTGTGCCTGATCTAAGACACTATCTTCCGCTAGCACTTCAGCGGTAAGCTCGTCTAAGGACTGTCCTTGAGAACGGGCAATCTGAATGACACCGGCAATTGCCGCTGCTACTAATTCTTCGTTCACTGGTTTTTGACGGAGAGCCGTCATTTCTTGGGGACTAACTGGGATGGGATAATTCATGGCGAGTTAACAAAAGCACCCTAATTTACCGAAAATGAGAAGAGTGTAAACTTTTTTTACTAATATTAAACCAATCAGTATCCGGAAGTGTAGCGTATTTTGCTCCAAGTCACCTCCGTCATCTTGCGTAATTCCTCAGCGAATCAGATCACTCAGATGAAAGAACTTCTCTACGTAGAAATACCGAACCCCGATACCGACGCTGTTCGCACCTGGTTGCAGCAGGACTGGTACTTTGAGCTGGGGAAGAAAACTCTAACCCCCGATGGTATCCTGGTACAAATTGAACATGCGTCTTCAGCCAATTCATCTACACCGATTTGCGTCCCGATTCCGGAAATCTCCATTTTTGTTTGGTCGGTGCAGCGAACCACCTACTTGAAAGCCTTTCGCTGTGGCGATTGCGCGATCGCGGGGGAACGGCAATTACTCCAGAAGCTGACAGGGGACTTACGCCGTCAGTTTCCCCATCGCTATCCTGAACCCCCAGAGGTCGATTTATCCCAACAGTCGATCTTTGAGGCGCTAGCACCCTATTATCCCCAGACAGTTCATTTCTTCCAAAAAATGCCCAAAGGGGAATATGACCTCAACCGCGTCTATTGGTGGGAAAAACGATGGCGCGAAGGGGTGCGGAATCCGCAGCAACCCAAACAAGTTGTGTTTAAGACAACCGAGGCACCGACACAGCTTCTCGGAAGCCGTCACTCAAAGTCCACCTATGACCTGATTTACATCGGTGGTGCCCTGGGAGTCATTCACGCCGCTGTGATGGCACAACGGGGGTATCGAGTCCTACTGATAGAACGGTTACCCTTTGGGCGCATGAACCGCGAGTGGAATATTTCCCGGGCTGAGTTTCAGAGTCTCATCGATTTGGGGTTATTTACGCCCGATGAGTTTGAAGCCATGATCGCCAGAGAATATATTGATGGCTTCAACAAATTCTTTGATGGCAACAATCCTCCTCATCTAAAAGCACCTGTATTACATACACCAACAGTACTCAATGTGGCAATTGATTCAGAGAAATTGTTACAATTATGTGGAGAAAAGTTACAAAAAGCGGGCGGCGACATCTGGGATGAGACGGAGTTTATCCGGGCAGAGATCACGCCAGAGGAAGTTGTCGTCAGTCTACAGCATTTGCCCAGCCAAACCCCCCGACAAGCCAGAGGACAGCTTTTAGTCGATGCCATGGGTACCGCTTCCCCCATCGCTTGGCAACTGAATGGAGGCAGGGCGTTTGATAGCGTCTGCCCAACGGTTGGTGCGGTGATTGCCAGTGGGTTCGAGCCAGGGGTGTGGGATTCTAACTATGGAGACGTTCTCAATAGCCACGGTGACATCTCCCGGGGACGGCAGTTGATTTGGGAACTGTTTCCGGGAGCAGGGCAGGACTTGACGATCTATTTGTTCCATTACCATCAGGTGCATCCTGAGAACCCTGGCTCTTTATTAGAAATGTATGAAGACTTTTTTACAATTCTGCCGGAGTACCGCCGCTGCGACATGGAAAAATTAGTGTGGAAGAAACCCACATTCGGTTATATTCCTGGACACTTTAGCATCAGCAGTCGCGATCGCACGGTGGCGTTTGATCGGCTGGTTGCCATTGGGGATGCGGCTTCCCTACAATCGCCTCTGGTGTTTACAGGATTTGGTTCCCTGGTGCGTAACCTGTATCGGTTAACCGACTTACTCGATACCGCCCTACGCCATAATCTCCTAACTGCCAACGATTTAAACCAAATTCGCGCTCACCAAAGCAATATTTCTGTCACCTGGCTCTTTTCCAAAGGCATGATGGTGCCAACCGGGCGTCATTTGCCTCCCCAACGGGTTAATGCCATGCTGAATACCTTCTTTGGGCTTTTAGCTGATGAACCGCCAGAGGTGGCTGATACCTTTATTAAAGACCGTTTTGATTGGTTAACCTTCAACCGACTGGCATTAAAAGCAGCCAGACGTAATCCTGCCCTGATTTTTTGGATTTGGGACATGGCAGGGACAAAGGATTTCTTGCGTTGGCTGGGGAGCTATTTCACGTTTACTCGAAATGCTATAGTGAGTGGATTCCTTAAAGGGTGGTTCCCGAATCTGATTCGCCGCTTACAACCCTGGATTGAAGAGCGTTATCCCTCACTAGGATTGCGGCTGCTAGCCCAACGTTATGCCATGACAGTGGGGATGGGACATCCGGAGCGGATTCAGCGTGAAGCATCAAATTCGGATGAATTAGTGACCCATGGGGGTCAAAAGAAAGCCTTTGATTCTTGAGGGTTTAACCCATGCAACTCTTGCCCTACAATAGGGGCTGCTGAATAAGTCTTGTGGTGGGGTAGGAAGCAGGGCGAGCAGGGGAAGCAGGGCGAGCAGGGAAGCAGGGGAAGCAGGGCGAGCAGGGGAAGCTCAAACAGAGTCTCGGCTTAGTTAGGGAGTTTGTCCTACTGGCAATTGCCCAAACTATTGCCAACGCAATGCAGCTTAAAGTTCATCAAATGAATCAACTAAAGCCTCCCGCCTTCAAAATTGATGAACCTGAGCAATAAGTAAATTGTCTACGACGCCTACGTGAACTGCTGACTCAGCACGACAGGGTTGTGAACCGTGATTTTTTTCTTTTGAATAGAAATCATTTGATCCGTTCGCAGATCCCCCAGTAGACGAGTGACGGTTACTCGTGTCGAGCCAATCGCTTCCGCGATCGCTTGATGGGATAGCTTCAAGTCAATGGTAATCCCATCCTTGCCAGGGACACCGAAGTCACGGCAGAGAATCAATAAAAAACTGACCAAGCGAGATCCCATATCCCGGTGAGCTAATGTCTCGATCATCATTTCCGTCTGTAAAATCCGCGAGGACAATCCCTGGAGCATTAACATGGATAGTTCTGGGTTGTCCTTGAGCGCTTGCTCTACCTGGTCAATCGGAGCCGAAAGTAGTTCAACCGGGGTAAATGCCACCGCATGGTAAAACCGATCAGAGCGGTGACCTGTAATCAATGACAATACCCCAAAGACACTATTTTCCCGCAACAAAGCCACTGTAATTTCTTCCCCCGCCTCATAAACCCGGGAAAGCTTCACAGCGCCTTTCATTAGAAAGTAGACCCGTTCGGCGGGATCTCCTGGGAAAAAAATAGTTTTGCCCCGTTCAAAGGTTTCAACAACGGGAGGAAATGAGCTTCCGCCGATTTGACGGAACACAGCTGCTAACGGTCTATCTTGCATTACGACCATACCTATTACCCTTGCGCCAAAGCCTTACTGACTTCCTGTAAGTGATCGCCGATGAAGCTTGAGACTCCAAAATCGGCTCAATGAACGATCTCTATATTGTATTCAAGAATACTTAATCTGAGTCCCAATAGGTTTTTTGTACTAATTGTTACATAATGAGGTGAGATGTCAACGGACACCTGGCAAGTTGGGTTGATAGCTAACGGTTTGGCGTTATCATACAACGAACATCGCCCAAACACGGTTATTCTTTAATGAATTGTTTTATTGTCTTGAAGAATTAAGATACTTATGCTGAATTTGACTGGAAAGAATGCCCTGGTGACTGGGATTGCCAACAAGCGATCAATCGCTTGGGGCATTGCCCAACAGTTGCACCAAGCGGGTGCGGAGTTGGGAGTCACCTATTTACCCGATGAGAAGGGACGCTTCGAGAAGAAAGTCAGAGACTTGGTAGAACCGCTACAACCTAGTGTCTTCTTACCCTGTAACGTCCAGGATGATGCTCAAATCGACGCCACTTTTGAGTCGATTGGGAAGCAGTGGGGCAAACTGGACATCCTCATCCATTGTCTGGCGTTTGCCAACAAAGAGGACTTATCGGGAGAATTTAGCCAAACCTCGCGACAAGGGTTTACCACAGCCTTAGAAATTAGTACCTATTCCCTCACGCGATTAGCCGCCGCTGCTAAACCCTTAATGAAGGAGGGAGGAAGTATTGTCACCATGACCTATCTTGGCGGCGTGAAAGTGATCCCCAATTATAATGTCATGGGGATTGCCAAGTCGGGATTGGAGATGAGCGTCCGTTACCTCGCCGCCGAATTGGGACCGAGTAATATTCGGGTCAATGCGATTTCTGCAGGTCCAATCCGTACCCTAGCGTCTTCAGCCGTGGGCGGCATCTTGGATATGATTCATCATGTGGAGCAGGTAGCACCCCTACGGCGAACCGTTACCCAGCTAGAAGTTGGCAATACCGCCACCTTCTTATCAAGTGATCTCGCCAGTGGGATCACGGGTCAGGTTTTATATGTCGATGCTGGATATGAAATCATGGGTATGTAATTGGGTGCCTCGGTCAAGAAACCGGGTTTCTTTGGGTGAAACTTGATATTTCTGTCATCTTCACGAGAAACCCGGTTTCTCATAATACTTGACCGACGATCTAGGCATCAGCATTAAAAGGAATGATGTTGGAGCAACTCATTAAATATTTTGTCTATAAGACAAAAGGACATATCACGAAAACACAGCTCGTTAATTTTTTATATTTGGCTGATCTTTATACGGTTAAATGGACAGGAAAGCAGCTTACTGAATTAAACTGGTGTTACTACCGCCATAGTCCCTGGCATGAAGATATAGACGCCGCTCTCAGTCAAATGGACGGGAAAGAGATTGCCCAGGAAGCTGAAGGCAGGATCACCTTTATTAGACTAGGTATAGAAGCAGATCTCACAACTGATATAAATTTACCTTTGGGTCTAAAACTAATGCTTGATAACATTAGAAGAGAGTGGGCTAGTGCAGCAAAATTTGAACAGTTATTAGATTATGTACAGAATACGGCTCCAATGCTGGAAATAAGGCGAATTCATAAAGCCGAAGGAAAAGTTAAGCTCAATTTAAACGCCGAACGAGAAAAATTGGTGCGTGAGTTAGGATTGTAAAATGGCTGGACAAAAACCTCGGCAAGGATGGATATACCTGATTAATCCTTCTCGTGTTTCTTTGCGCTGTAAGCAAGGTCATGTTCATATTTATGATTTAAAAGAACCCAGTCAGATCGAGTGTAATCATGAATATTGTACAGAAAAGCTTAATGCTAGTCGAGTTTTGAGAGGCAGTAATCCTCACCTAGTTTGGACAAGTGAGCAATTTAGAAATAACTCGGATGACATACAGATATTTGCAATTATTCCATTGAGTTCACAAGAGATATACAAGGGTTTACCAACGGTTTACCCGATTAATCCAACTCAAAGGAATGAGCTTGATACTGAATATTATGCTTTAATACATCAAATATACACTGTTGATAGTACCTGTTTTAAAGATTCTAACCATCATTGGTTGAAGCGCATAGGACAGTTGGATAAATCAGACAAAGAGGCGATAGAGAAACGATTACACTATTTTTTGGTAATACAAGATAATCCTGATGGGGACTGGTTTTCCAAAAATGTCTCTCCAGAGTTGGCTAAAAAGGTATTCTATCAGTTATCTGAAGATGAGCGAAACAACCTCATCGATGAATTTCTAGGTTTTTGATAAAACAACAGTATTCTCAAATCTTATTTGACACTCCCCGCCTTAAGCTCTCCGATTATAAATTCAGCAACAGTCCAAGATACCTACACGGTCAAACTGGCACCATTTTTCCTGAGCCACTCTTTTCTCTCCCGGTAGTCAGGCATGACCTTATCTACTTCATTCCAAAAGAGATCGCTATGATTGCGGTGGTGGAAATGGCATAGCTCATGAACCACAATGTAATCAATAATTCTGGGTGATGCCATCATGCATTTCCAATGAAAATTAAGCCAGCCACCTTTGCCACAACTAGCCCAGCGGTAGCCCATGTCTTTGACTTTGACACCTACAGGCTGAACGCCGACTTTAGGCGCAAAGTATTTGACGCGATCGCGAAAACGTTGCTGACCCTTCTCGGTGAAATACGATATAAATGCTTGTTTGGCTGCTGTACTACTACCTTGCTCCACTACTCTACGATCTAAGCAAAAGTAGCCTTCTTTGAGCTTGAGGGCACGGTCTTGATTTGATACGAGTGCTAAACGGTAGGTACGACCTAGGTATAGAAAGGTTTCACCGTTGACCCACTCGCGCACTACAGCACTGGCATTGAGGTCTTTCCATTCAGCCAAGTTGCGGTAGATCCATAAACGCTTGCTTTCTACTACTGCATCGGATTGTTCCGGGGTGTAATCAATCGGTGGGCGCACGGTTACTCTGCCATCACGCTCAATTACAATATCGGTGGTTTTGCGGGGGCTACCAGGGAGTAACTGGTATTCTATATCTTTGACACAGCGGATATTCATGGGTTTTCAGTCGTATCTTTCAAGAGTTCGTTGTGGCGGTTTTTGGCGAGTTTCATAATTTCAACGGCGATCCGTTCACGATTCACTTTCAACTCGGCAATGCTAGTCAGGGTAAGCGCAGTCTTGATTTCACTGCGGGTTCGCTTTTGCTTATCGCTATTATTCCAGAAATCGATGCTGCCAATACTATCTTGCAAGGTTTCGACAACTGCTTCCATCAGCACCTTTATCTTGGGTTTAGCATCTGTGGGTATCTCTCCATTTTCAAAGACCTGGTTGGCGATGTGTTCGTAGAAGGTTGTCGCTTCTTTACTCATGCCCTCTTCACCCCGCTGACGACCCGCGATCGCTTCTTCGCGGATTTTCTCTAACTCTTTGGCAAGCTTGTCCCAGCGGTCATGATATTCTTCGATTAGGTACTCGACTTTCTCGGATAGCTTTTGATAAAAGGCTGGGTCTTCATCGTGGTGGACGGTGCAGTGCTTGCGGATAGCGTGCTCCATTTCGCTAGCTCTGGCTTCGTCGTTGTTGCCTGCGTGTTGGTTAAGCTGTGCCATAAAGTCTGGCGATAGCAGCTCTACGGGGGGTACTTTGGGGTTGATTCCCAGACTAATCAAATGCTCGTTAATCAGATCCCGGACTTTTTTGCCAGCATCGCCGAGGTTGAGGCTGGTGTCCTTGTAACGCTCTTTAGTGACTTGGAGGATGTAACCTAACCGTTTGGCAGGCACCCGGTAGTTCTGAGCGATGGGGTTGGGCAGGATAATATCTAGACTCGCCAGGAATTTTTTCAGATAGACCTCAAAGTCAGCCCGGATTTTCTCATTTTTGAGTAGCTTAACCGCCTCGTGAACCACGGCAGCATCTGCTTCGATGGTTTCTAGTTTCCCTTCGGCATAGTCCCGTACCTTGGCAACCTTATGCTCCGCAAATAGCTGTAGCAGGCGTTGGTATCGCTCCTCTAGCACGGGCATCTCAGAGGCGATGCTCTTTAAGCCCTGAGCCAATTCCTGTTGTTCATTAGTGGCTGCATACAAAGTCAGAGCCTCGGTCAGATTTTCGGTGAGACCGATGTAATCGACGATGTAGCCCCGCTGTTTGCCTTGCTTGACTCGGTTGGTGCGGGCGATCGCCTGTAGCAATGTATGCTCTTTCATTTTTTTGTCGAGATACATCACCTGCTCAATGGGGGCATCAAAGCCAGTGAGTAGCATATCACACACGACCAAAAAGGCAATGCCAGTGTGAGGCTTATCGGGATCATCAAAGTCGAAGGGACGGCAAAAGTTATCGACGGCATTCCAAGCTCGGACTTGCTTGCGGGCTTCGGTAACGTAGCCAGGTTCATTCGTGCCGCTGCTGGAGATTACTACTGCTGCTTTGAGGAAGCGGACTTTGCGGATCAGTTCAAGGTCGGGGTCAGGTTGCGCTTTTAAGCGGGCTACGGTGTCAGCTAAGGCTTGATGGATGGCTTTTTGATAGCGCACAGCAGCGAGTTTAGAATGGCACACCACTTGGGCTTTAAAGCCGTTCGGGAAAATATTTTCTAGGTAGTGTTTCACTAGGTCTTGGGCGATCGCGTCAATCCGTTGCTCGGCTTCTAGCAAGTCACCTGTCGCCCCGTATTTTTTCTTGATTGCTAGTAACTCTTCGTCACTGCGATCGCGAAAGAGATTTTCAAAGCGGGTTTCAAAGCCGTGTTTATCGTTGAGGGCATCGTCGGAGGTACGACCCTCGTACAAAATTTGTAGCGTGGTGCCGTCGGGTACGGCATCCATGAGCCGATAGGTGTCGATGTAACTGCCAAAGCGTTTATGGGTCTTCTTTTCACCGTGTCGCTCGGTGATCAGGGGAGTGCCAGTGAAGGCAAGACGGGCAGCATTGGGAAAGGCTTCAAAGACATTATCGCCCAGGTCGGAGCTTTGGGTGCGGTGAGCTTCGTCAATCATTAGCACGATGCGGGAGGAGTGATTGACTACGCCAAAAGTCTGGTTGCTCGGAATGGCGCGATCAGTCCCCAGGGCTTCGGCAACTTTCAGGGGCATGACCGGATCACGTTGCTGAAATTTATGCACCATCACCATATTGATATCGGAGACATCTGTTGATAGGTGGTTTCGGAGGGCTTGGGTGCTTTCGATCAGATGAACCCGTCCCCCAATTAGGGTGGCGGTTTTAGATAGCTGCTCTTCGAGATCGACGCGATCGTTAATCAGCACGATTTTGTAGTCGCTCAGGTCTGACGATGCCCGCAGCATCCGCGCCACAAATACCATAGTTAGGCTCTTGCCCGATCCTTGAGTATGCCAGACAACACCACTCTTTTCTGCTGCGGTTTCACCTTGGCGGAGACGCTCGATAATTTTGTTGGCTGCTCGAAACTGTTGGTAACGGCACACTACTTTAATGCGGGGACCGCTATCAGTATCCATGAAGACACTAGAAGTCCTCAGAATGCTCAACAGGTTGGTTTTATTGAGCATACCGTTGATGAGTTGCTGTTGTTGGTTCAGCCCTTTGGCGGTGCTTTCTGGTTGAGGATACTGGGTTTTCCAGGGATAGAAATGCTCTTCTTCGGAGGCGATCGTACCGTAGTCAGCTTCAATGCCTGTGCTGCGAACAACAAACAGATTGGGATGAAACAGGCGCGGTTCTCCTTCCCGTAAGCCATGCCGGATCGTCTCCTCTCGTTGGTTCATGTAACGCTGGAGCTGCTCAAAGGCTTCGGACATGGGGTTGGCGCAGGTGGCACTGCCTTTTTTACACTCAACGACTACCAGGGGGATGCCGTTGACGAATAGCACAATGTCGGGAATGATGTATTGCTTGACACAACCGGGGGTATCGATGCGGAATTGGTTGATGGCGTGAAACTGGTTGTTGTTGGGATGGGTAAAGTCGATCAGCTTTACTACAGGGTCTTCTTCCCCGGTTTGCTCGTTGACATCAACCTGGGACTTGAACAGCAGTTTTTGAATGGCTTCGTTGGCTTCGAGGAGGGTGCGGTTGGGCTGACGCAGGATTTGGTCTTGCAGGTCTTGGAGTTGTTTGGGGGTGAGCCAAGAAGTGCCGTCGGCGTTGGTGTTGAGGGCTGCGACGGATTGAGTAAATACATTGGGTAGCAGCCACTGGCGAAAGTTAGCCCGTAGGCTTTTGGTGGGGTCACTGGGGATTTGTGCGCCCTGGTCGATAATTTGCCAACCGAGGGCTTGTAATTGCTGGAGAAATGGCTGTTCGACTTCGGTGTATTCAGACATAAGCTAACTGATAAGCTGTAATGCATTTAAATTGGGTATTAGTAGCGAGCAAGATGCAAAGCCTGCGGCATGGCTTCGCTAAAGCCTGCGGCATGGCTTCGCTAAACGCACTACGGCAAGGATTGCGCCATTCTTGATATTCAGGTTTAAATGCCGAACAGCTTAAGGCTGGAATTGCAGATGTCGCCAATCGCCAGCGGTTGTACCCCTAAAAGTTGATCCAGTCGTTCGACAGCAGGGGTATCCTGACCGTTAAAATAATCAATCCAAACGCTAGAATCGACCAAAATCATGTATCTGTCCTCATCAGGTCGAGGTCGCCCTCCCAGGACAACTTACCTCGAAAAGCTTGAGTTGTATAGCACCATTGTAGAGACGTTGCATGCAACGTCTCTACATAAATGATGTGTCCTAACCGCTATGGCGGTTGCTATAATAGCGTTTTTAGAGCCAACTCGATTACTTGATCGGTGGTGGTTAGCCCGGTGGTTTGTAGGGCATCAGCAATCAAGGCTTCGTCTATTTCAATGTTGGTTTTCATGATTTTGGGAGTAAGCTGTTCGGCATTTAAACCTTAATATCAATATATGGCGAAATCCTTGCCGTAGTGCGAGCATCTTGCTCGCTACATCAAGCATCTTGCTCGCTACATCAAGCATCTTGCTCGCTACATCAAGCATCTTGCTCGTTACATCAAGCATCTTGCTCGCTACATCAAGCATCTTGCTCGTTACTAATACCCAATTTAAATGCATGACAGCTTATGAGACTGTTAAAAGCGTTCAAAGTCGCTATCATTGCCAACGTTGGGAATGAGGCGAAGCACTTCAGCAAAGGATTTTTGGGGCGGATGCAATAGGGCTTGTTCCAAGATTTTGCGATGTTCAGCTTCGGCACTGATGCCGTGGCGACTAGCCCGTTGTTTCAGTGCTTTGACAATGGCATCGTCAATGTTACGAACAATTAGATTAGCCATAGCGAATGGGTTTTGAAGAGATTGCTTATGCTGATGATAGCATTGCTATCAGGACAGGTGATAGGGCTAGTTTAAGACATGAGCCACTTCATCAGGGTCTACTTTCACCGGGACTTTGCCAGTGAGTAAATCGTGCATTAAGCCAGTCTTTTGTCTAGCTAACTTCTCTAATATTTCACACTCTTTTTGAATTTTGTACTCACAAGCTTCTATACATCGAACTATATCAATTTGCTCGGTTTCTGGTGGAATAGGTATCAGAGGCTCCAGTATTCCAGCCTTTGATAAATGGGGTATGTCCATACCTTTTTGCTGATTCATGAGAGCACAAAGATATTGATCCGAAAGTAATATCCATCTTAGATAGGACTTATGACAGCCAAAAGCAACAAATCTCCCTACTCGCTGCACTAATAAGCTAGGACAGTCAAAGACTTGTAATACAGTTATTTTTATTCCTGACTTTGTGAAAGTACGATCCATTCCGATAATGATGTCACCTTCACGTAGTAAATACTCCTTGAAGTTTTCGGATTTTTCGTAGGACAAACATTGCGTATCTTTCCAATCTGGCTGACCATATCCAACATTTTCACCACGTAAAAGTTTTATGCCATCTTCTTGAAACCAGTCACTTTTGAAAGGGAATCCCACCTCTAAATCTGCAACTTGGCGAAGATTAACACAGTCCCACTCCCTCGGAATCCAACCGATCGCACTCTCCTGATATAGCTCCGGTGCTTCCTCACGAGTCGGGCGCAGCTTACCATCCGCACCAATGCCACGGGTAAACAGGTCGTGCATCAGCCCAGCCTTAATCTGATGGTATTTCTCGATTAGGGCTTCGGTGTGTGCGATCGCGCGATCGATGGTTGATAAGATTTCTTGGATGCGTTCTTGAACTAATCTTGAAGGAATAGCAACCTTTGTTGAAAAATAATTTTCAAGTTTCAGGTTAATGATTCCGGTTGTTTGCTGTTGGTATCGATATACGAAACCACAATAGTAAAGGAAAGTCATCAGATAATAAGAGAACTTCTTATCAAAGCCATCCGCGACTCTCAATAACTGTAAGAAGTTGGAAGGCACATACTTTATGCCTTCATCCTCTCGGTCGAAAAAGACAACTCTTCCGACAGGCTGATCGGGACTTCCACCCGATTTTTCAATGAGGATATCTCCCTTCTGCAAACTTAGTCTGTCGAGCTTTAGCTGATTAATCTTTCTTAGAGCGCCTATTTGACCTCTCAGCTTACAGTCTTTTGTAAAGTCTGCTGCTCTTAATACCAAAGCATTGCCTTCAGGCACTGGCTCACTTCCCCATTCACCTGAAAGCGATATTGGAAAAATATCAGCTAGTGCATATTCTGAAATGCTATTCATACCCCAACTCCACCAAAAACTCTTGTAACTCCTGCGCTGCTGCATCCCTTGCCGTTTCTATCTCCTTCGCCGTCACCGCATACTTCTCCCACAAATTCTCGATCGCCCGCACACAAGCCCGCAGATCCGCCCGCAAATAGGATTCATAAATCTCCATCAGCGTTTTCCGCAGACGCTCAATAATTACCATCCGCGCCTCAGCCGTAGAAATCTTTTCACGCGCACTTTGCACCAGTTCATCGCGATTATTTTCAATACTCCTGATACTAACCCTGAGTATTTTCACTTCATCTTCTAGAGCCTGATGACGCTCCAAGCTCGCCGTAATCCTTGCTGCCTGATGATAGGCGTGTTGTCCCCGTTCCATTGCTTCTTTTAAAGGAATGGCATACTCACTGATATGACCCACCTCAGCAGCAAGCTCCAGAATGCGATTACCGTTAGCAAACTGCGCCTCTTTTTGGGTCAAGCCTTCATTGCAATAAAAGCCTTTCTTCTCACCCTTGGGTAACAAATTCGCCCCCTGGATTTCCGTAAAGAGATTGCCAGCCAAGGCTTTGACCTGTTTGAGCTGCGCCTTCCACTCAGCATTCTGGGTCTTCAACTCCTCCTTCTTACTTTTCACCTCCTCACTGGGTAATACCCCCGTATCATCAGTATCTTCAAAATCCTCCTCATCGGCAGCAGCAAATAGTGCCTGCAACTCCGCCAGACGAGTCTGCGCCTGCTCCAACTCCTCCAACACTTCCGGGAACTGACTCTGCAAAATATCCTCATCGGGAATCAGTTCTGCCCCCCAACCACTGGCTGCAATGGACTTAAAATCTGCCTTCAATGTATCCAGATAGTTAGCAAATGCCCCCCGCACCTGAAAGGAAGTGAGTAACTGCTGGTTAGCTAATGTCTCCTCAATACTCCTGAGCAAACGACTCCGCATAATATAGACATTCCGGGGGCGAGCTTCCTGATTCGCTGCATCTGGAGCCAGAGCCTGCACAAGGGGTAGATTTGCCTCCCACCACGCCTTTAGCGTCTCCCTAAACTGCTGGTGACGAGTTAGCACGCTCTGGTGAGTCGCCACAAAGTCGGCAATGTCACGCTTCCTCGCAAGCACCGGGGTGAAGTCGAGATACTGATCATCTCTAGGCACAAAGGCATCCTCTCGCAACTGCCCATAGTTCTGCCAAAAGTGTTCGAGGCTATCGACTTCCACCTTGGGTACTCCCCCATGCAGATGGGCAGGCACATCATGGGGTTCTGGCGGTGGGGCATTATCCACATAACGCCGGATATTGCAGTTATAGTCCTCCTCAACAATCTCCGCCCTAGACACTAGCCGCGCATAGGCGGGAATGTTGTTCTTGGTGCGATAGGCATAGACAATTTTGTCAATATCTTCGGGGCGTAGGAAGTTCTGCGCTTTGCCCTCACGATATTCGCGATCGGCATTGATAAACAGCACCTCGTCGCGAGTCGTTGCCCCCATCTTATTCAGCACCAGAATGCACGCCGGAATCCCGGTGCCATAAAATAGATTACTGGGCAAACCAATAATCGCCTCTAGATAGCCGTGATTGATCAAGTATTTGCGAGCTTCCTGCTCCTCACCCCCTCGAAATAGCACACCGTGGGGCATGACTGTTGCCAAACGACCATCATGCTTCAACACCGCCAGCATGTGCTGCACAAACATCAGGTCAGCCTTCTTACCCTTTTCCGGCATCATCACCGGGAAGCGTCCGGTAAATACCAGATCTTTTTTATTTAATATAGTTCTGGCTAAAGGGGGGATTGGCTAAGACGCGATCAAAGCGCTTGAGTTCGTTATTTTCGTCTAAGTGCTGGGGTTCACGGATAGTATCCGCTTGACGAATATCCGCATGGGAAATGCCATGCAGCAGCATATTCATCTTGCAGATAGACCAGGTTGTCCCCATTTTTTCCTGACCGAATAGCGCCAACTCCTCCGCATTCCTCCCCTTTTCCCGCAGGTAGTCCCGCATTTGAATCAGCATCCCGCCTGAGCCGACAGTAGGGTCATAGACCCGCATACCCTCCTCTGGGTCACAAATTTCGACGCAAACCCGCACCACCTCCGCTGGGGTATAAAATTCTCCCGCCTTTTTCCCGGCAGAGTCCGCAAAGTATTTAATCAGCCACTCGTAAGCCGCCCCCAACAGATCGGGAAACTCAAAATCGCTGTCTTTTAAAGGAATCTTCTCAAAGTTCTGCAAAAAATCAGACAATGTATCGTCATCCAGCGTTCGCTGCCCGATTTTGCGGTTGAAGTTAATACCCTTAAGTACATCTTCCAGTACATCCGGGTTGGCATCTTCGATCGCCTCTAAAGCTTTATTGAGAGTCGTACCGACATTGTTTTTAACGTGCTTGAGAGCCGGATGCTTGACGATTTGACGCTGACCGTTATTGTTAACTCCCTCTTCCTCCCAGCCTTCATTCCAGCGGGCGCGAGGTGGCACATAGAAGTATTTGCCAGAGTAATTATCGGGATCTTCTAACTCCATCTCGATATCTTCTTCAGCCATGCCTCTAGCGGCTAACTCTGCGTGTAATTCCCCACGGCGTTGGTCAAAGAGATCGCTCGCCCGCTTCAGAAACAACATTCCAAAGACATACTCTTTGTACTCGCTGGCATCCATACTACCGCGCAGATCATCGCAAGCAGTCAGCAACAGATTGTATAGGCGCGAAAGCGTTAATTTCATCGATAACCTGAGCAAAATCTATTTAATTCCAAGGCAAGAGTTGCTACAATCCGCCTCTGAAACTAGGGGTCTAGCACTTCCTTGCTGTGATCTTTCGATTGAAAGATCCTTTCTAATGTCTGGGCAACTGTAATACAAGACTCATACATTTCAAAACGGTCTGTTAGCCAAAGCCATCGTCACCTTCGCTCAAAGTCAAGGTGCAGGCAGTATTGTTCTTCCCAAATGTCGATTGACACTTGTTTAACGAGCACGGAGGGATTTGAACCCCCGACACCCAGAACCGGAATCTGGTGCTCTATCCACTGAGCTACGCGCCCTTGTGTGTAGCGGCGTTTCAAAGGAAACACACTGACACAAATCAGATTATAACGTTGATTTGGAAAAAACGGCAATCTGTGCCGAATAAAAAATTTCCCTGCATACGGCTCAGACTAAATCCGGGTTAACTACCCCCATATTGATCTTACTTTTGGTCGGGATCTGGAAAACCTCTCTCCAAACCTCTCTCCTACAAGGAGAGAGGCTTTGAATTCGGGAGCATCCCGTTTTGGACAAAGCATTACCTCAAGTAACGCAATTGCAAGGGTTTCAGCCCCATTCAAAGAGCCAACCTGCCAAATTGGGATGCTCCCTTGAATTCTCCCTCTTCGTGAAGCATTCTCTGGTTTCCCCGTGCAAAAAAAAGCGAAGCATCCTCTGGCTTCCCCCATGGAACAAAAAGCGAAGCATCCTTTGGCTTCCCCCTTTTGAAGGGGGACGGGAGGGGGATCTATAAGGGACGAGGGGGATCTATAAGGGAAGCGGGGGATCTATAAGGGAAGAGGGGGATATAGGTAGCGAATGTTACCTAAAGCAGCTTTCCTTTTTGACTTTCCTGAAAACTCTTCCTTTAGATAGATGCACATTCCACTCTTCTTTGGGAAAAAGAACTGGTGTGTATGCTTACTCATGTAATCACTAGGGCAATATGATATAGGTTCAGTACTCACTTGCCTATTATCAGGAGTCGTTTGGTAAACTGCTGGAGTCAAAAAACTAATTTGTTCCATTATCACTTGGAATAAATGCAGTAAACCTCTCTACTCAATAGGATGATGATACTAGGACTTCTTACAATTTATTTGTTAATCGCTGGATTATTTTGCATCAACTGGTTAAATGCATTCCAAAAAGAGACGAATTTATCGTCGGAGCAAAAAACTCGGTGTCGGATAGTCTTTATCATTGCCACCGTTTTTTGGCCCCTTACCTTCCCAATTTCATATCTGGAAAACTGTTCGAGAGTTTAGGTAGTTGGAAAGTGAGAAAGCTTGAACCAGCTTTTTCCAACCTGAATAAGAGTGGGCATCTTGCCTGCTTCATTATTTGGGCAGAGTTGGGCTGACGCAAGCCCCCCTAATCATGGCATCGTCAACAACCCACGCTTCATCCTTAACGGATAGAAGCGGGGCGTGTAAAAGCGCTCTTGTTGATTAGCCTCAGCTAGGAATAGCTACGTTATGAAGGAATATATAGGTACTTCAAGGTGCTTCACTAGCCTTGAACTCTAC
>NZ_JAVJQP010000192.1:0-8778 GCF_040218875.1 Coleofasciculus sp. D1-CHI-01 | reverse complement strand
GTGTCTAAGGGGCGGAAGTTGCTTTATTTACCAGTAGCCTGGTTAAGGGCGCAGGCGCTTTAATTGTCATTTGTCGTTTGTTATGAAACGTTGCTGTAGGGGCGCACCGACGTGCATTGGTGTCAACTTAAGCTCAACCCCTCACCCCCAGCCCCTCTCCCACGCCGGGGAGAGGGGAGCAAGAGCATCCGATCCCCCTTCTCCCCACGGTGGGAGAAGGGGTTAGGGGATGAGGGGGAAATTTTGAGCAGTAAATAGACATAGCTGAAAACCTTACCAGCATTGGTTTTCGACCTTAAGTTGACACGGATGACCGACGTGCGCCCGATCTCACCGAAAAATCTCGTCCACTCTTTTAGGCGGTGTCACCTTGTCAGCCACCAACAACAATTTTATTATCCTCAACGGTTACCATTTTTATTGGGAAACTTGCATTTAATAGAGACTTCAAAATCAGCGTTACTTGACCCTTCAGCCAGCATCGGCAAACCTGTCTTTCCAGCAATTTTTAGACCAAATTTAATATTCATCTCTTCAATTTCTGCCGACGAAAACTCTTTAAATGCGCCAATAACATACTTAGTGTAGAAGCGGATGTATTTATGGGCTTGTTGGATTGAGGCGATCGCGACATCTGCGGCTCCTTTTGATTCATAATCATCGTTTTCATCAGGAAGCTTTACCGGAGTTTTAGCGAGATCAAGTTCAACCGGATTTTTAGAATAAAGGACAACTTCTAATGGTTCTCCGTCCTCATCAGCCATGAAGAAACGTTGGGTTTGCGGATCTGACATTTTGAAATCTTAAGTAGGGTGAACAATTCAACTCTTTTATAACAGTTTTCACCTTAATCAGGTACACCCTTAACCCGTAGACTCTTTTACGGCTGAGAGGAGAGGGCGACCCGATCAAATTAAGAGGACTACAATTGTCAAGTTATGCAAGCGGGTTGCCCTTACAGAGAACAGGTATTTTATACCTTACATTAAAGATGCTATCCTACGTCTATAGACGGCTCTTAACTTCAATGGTACACTCATTCAGCATTTAAAGATTGCCGAAACTCTGGATAGACCGTAGGGTGGGTTGAGCGAAGTCGAAACCCACCAGCATTAATTCAGTACCATTCCTCTTACCTTCTAGAGACATTCATTCGTTTTCAGTAAAATGGCTCGATATGCTTTAATCGTTGGAATTGAAACCTACAATAGTCAATATTTACAGGATCTGAGTAAGTCAGTCATTGACGCCAAAGATTTTGCCCAGATTCTGGAAGACTATGGGAATTGTCCCCGCAATCATATTACGCTTTTGTCAGGTCAGGTCACTGGGGATGAACTCATTCAAGCATTGAAAACCTTTCTCAGTGAGCAAGCCAAAAATCAAGACGCGATTATTTACTTTTCCGGTCATGGCATTTTAGAGAAGCAACAAGATCCCCTCACCGACGAAGTATCACAAAAGGGTTATTTGGCTGCATCTGACTGTCAACTGAGTAAAAAAGAGAATCAATGGGTGGTTAAGGATAATGCCATTCCCCTAGAAAGCATTACTAAACTGATTAACCATACAGAATTAAGTAGTCTAATTATTATTCTTGATGCTTGCCATGGCGGGGCGTTAATTCAAGAAATAAATCATAGTTTTAACATTTTCCAAAATAACACCACCTACTATTTTATCGCCGCTTGCCAATCCTATGAAGATTCATGGGCGAGAAAGTCAAAACGTCATAGTGAATTTACAGGCGCATTAATCGAGGCGTTGTCCCAGGATAAAGCCGATGATGATGGAATTGTCACCATTGGGCAAGCCTTTGAGCAAGCCTCGAAACGATTAGAAACAGGTCGGCAAGAACCCACCTTTATGGGAAAAGGTAGCCGTTTACCGTTAGTGAAATATTCGGTAACATCTCTACTCAAAACTGTATCCAAATCCGCTCAAATCCCTGATAATGATTTAGAAATTTTGCAGCCCTATCTGGAGCAAATCGATCGCCCGATTCTTACATGGGCAATGATGGAAGGAGTTTCGGCTTATGCGCTAAACCACTGGTTAGCCTTGGATGAAGCGTTGAGCATTGATAGTTTTTTAACCGTTATCCGCGAACAGTTTCCTCAAAAGCTGGATGGCACGTCATCAATTATTTCCGTGCTGCACGTTCTCAGTCATCATCCTAGGATAGCTGCCGAATTAAAAGACCAATTCAAGGGATGGTTGAAAACAAGGAACTATAGCATTTCTGATAGTGATAGAGGCGATAACAAGGAAATATTGAATGCTTGTTTGTTAGTGGTCATCAAACAAGAGCATCCTCATGAGCCATTGCAGCTAACCACCCACTTACAGTTAGAAGATAAAGCCCCCATTCCTATTTTACTCAAACCCGATCCGAAGTCTCCCTATCAGTCTCATCCGGATAATTCAGCGATTATCACTTGTCAGGTATCCGCCGATGAAACCTTAGAGGATAAAATCTCTCACTACTTAAAAGATTTATTAAAACAGTGTGGTGATGTTTATTTACGAGGGAGTCCAGGCACGTATAATTTAGTCATTGAACTCTTTTTACCCTTTGATTATCTAGCTGAATCTGTTGACCTATGGTTGATTCCCAGATTACCTCGAAGAAAACGGCAACTGGGACGGGAATACCGAGTGATCGTCCGCTCTTACGAGCGACTTTTTGATGCCTATTATGCTGATAAACTCGAAGGCGTTTGGAATCTGATGAAAATCTTTGAAGAGGAGGTTTTGCCCACGCGAATTAAACGTCTAGAACAAGAAAAAATTTATTCTTATTCTGGATTAGAGCAAGAACTCACTGAGCAGCAAACCATTGGTTTAAGTTGCTTTCTACCTGAGTCAGATATGGAGCGAGAGGATCTATTTTTTGCCCTCTATGAGACGGGAGTTCCCTTAGCGCTGTGGTTGCGATCGCGTGATTTAGAGAATGATAATATGTCTCATTTTGATCACCTGCTCTGTGCCAAGTGTTTACTGGATCACAATCACTTAATTGATCAGCTCTGGCTCAAACGAAAAGCCGCTTATGGCAGTTCCAACCCGCAAAAGCAGTGGGGTTATCATGTGGCAATGTTGCTGGATAATCCAGAGCGCAATCCTCCCCTAAATCCTTTACGATTTGGACAGTAACATTCGTAGTGGTCACGAAGCGTGACATAAGCGCTAAAGCGCTTACTACAAACCTTCTTTATTTATAAATTATGACCGATTGGAAAATATTTTACGGGAATCGAGAACCGCATCATGCAATTAACACTTTGCCTGATCCTCCCAGTTGGCGACAGTTCAAGCGTCACCAAGATATTAATGAAAAAGCTCTAAAATCTAGGTGGCAAAAGATTCTCCGCTTAGTGAAAGAAGATAGTCGAGACTATCAACGGGGCAAAAGTTTTCGGGTACTTTATCCACCCCAAAACCGTGATACAATTGATCCAGATACTCCAGATAAAAAAGCGAAAATCTATCAGGCGTACAAAGAACTCATAGAAGGCGTCAATGCTGCCATTTATCTGCGTCGTCCCCTCCTTGTCACCGGACGTCCGGGTTCTGGGAAAACCTCTCTAGCGTATGCGATCGCGTATGAGTTGCAACTCGGATCAGTGCTGGCTTGGTCAATCACCACTCGTACCAATCTCCAGAATGGACTCTATAACTACGACGCGATCGCGCGACTGCAAAACCTACAATTGCTCAAACTTAAACAAGAATTAGGTCAAGCACCACCACAGCAACTCGAAGAAAACATCGGTCAGTATTTACAACTTGGAGCCGTAGGAACCGCCTTTTTACCCAGCTATCACCCCAGAGTATTACTCATTGATGAAATTGACAAAAGTGATATTAACCTCCCCAACGATTTACTCAATCTATTTGAAGAAGGCGGCTATTCCATCCCCGAATTAGAACGCCTACAGACGCCATCCGTTACCGTAAGAACCGCTGATCCCGGACTCGATACTGAGATACAACGGGGTCAGGTACAGTGTACTAAATTTCCCATTGTCGTCATGACCAGTAACGGGGAACGAGACTTTCCCCCTGCCTTTTTGCGGCGCTGTATCCGGGTAAGAATGCCAGAACCCAATGATGCCGAGTTTCTCAGTGAAGTAGTTAATGCCCATTTTGCCAAAGAATTAGGAGAACAGCATTGGCAACAGGCGCAAGGGACGATTAATCAACTGATTCAAGACTTTGTGCAGCAGCAGCAAGGAAAAGACGTTGCTACTGACCAACTTTTAAGTACGATTTATTTATTCTCCCGACAAGTCCAGCCTGATACTATGGATCAAGAGTCTTTGAAACAGCTTTTATTAAAGCGTCTCGATAGCGCCGTTGATCAATAAAGTGTCATTGTCATTTGTCATTTTTTATTTAAGCAAAATTGTAGGGTGCGTTAGCGGAGCGTAACGCACCATTGTTTTGAATGCAGAAACCTGCAATAATTCATCTGTAGGGGTAGGTTTTGGGCATTCATGTAAGCTATGGATAATATACTTACTACTGTCAGAGTCTGTCATTCTGAACGCAGCGATAGCGAAGTGTTAGCGAAGCTTGGCGTTAGCCTAGAATCTCACCAAATGCTTTGCTGTTGTTCCTTTGCTTTGCTCAGGCTGTGACCGTGAATCATATAAAATAGAATTGGTTTTATTGGCGCACATTGGTAATTTTCCGGGCGCACGTCGGTGCGCCCCTACGATAAATTCCCGTTAGTTCCTCCACCTTATTATGATCGAGCAGTTAATCACAATTCTCGGCTCAGAACTCGACTTAAACCCAACAGAAGTCGCCGATTTACTGTGGCTAACGCTCGAACGTCAAAAACGCATCCAAACCCAGCCCTCGCCCCTCACACCATCCCCAGACACCAAAACCCAGACGCCCTCTCCACCCCCGATTCAACAACCCATCGAAATCCCTTCATCCCCAACTATCAACCACCCCCCTCCAGCCATAACACCCTCCACCATTAACATCTACGCAGCCACTCAAACCCGCACCACTCGCACCCCTGAGTCAGACGATATCCCTCTATCCGTTCCCGATGCTCGTTCTCTGCGCGAACCCCTCGACTTTATTCGCGCCCTCAAACCCTTATTGCGAAACGTCCCCTCCTCCACAGAACAGGTGATTGATGAGTCAGCCACAGTCGATTGGATTGCTCAAACCGATTTGTGGATACCCCAGTTACAACCCGCCCTAGAACCCTGGTTAGAGTTAGCCTTAGTTATCGATGAAAGTGAATCGATGATCCTCTGGCGACACGCGGTTGATGAACTAGAGCAAACCTTAAAACACTATGGAATGTTTCGCGATGTGCGGGTGTGGGGGATGGGGCGGGATCAGGCAAATCAGATTTATTTACGCTCTCAAACTGGCTCCCATTCTGCCAAAGAACTGATTGACCCGCAAAACCGCCGCTTGATTATCCTGGTGAGTGATACAACCGATGAATTGTGGCGAGATGCTCAAATCCTCTCGATTTTAGCCGAATGGACAGCCAGCAATCCGGTGGTGATTCTACAAATGCTACCCGCCTGGATGTGGTCTCGTACAGCCCTCGGTGTAGCGACTCCGGCTCAATTCCGCAGTTCAGGAATCAGCCTGCTGAATCCCCATCTCCGAGTTGAAGTGAATCGTCTAGCAAAACGGCGTCGTCTGGCTCAGGGGATTAATATTCCTGTGATAACTCTGGAACCCGAACGGGCAAGGGTTTGGAGTCAAATGCTCACGGGACAGGGGGAAGCCCAGACACCCGGTTATGTGTTGCGCCCGGATTTATTAGCCGCATCCAGGAGAGCAAAATCGGCACAGACACCCACAGCCCAGGAGCGAGTGTCTCATTTTACCTTGAATGCCTCGCCCCTAGCTCAACGATTGGCGGGATTGTTAGCGGCTGCACCAATCATTACCATGCCCGTGGTGCGATTAATTCAAGATTCGATGTTAGAGGAGTCGCAGCAAATCCAGGTAGCGGAGGTGTTTTTAGGCGGATTACTCCAACCTGTGACAGAGATTACCCCAGAGACGAATCCAGAGCAAGTGCAGTATGAGTTTATCGATGGGGTGCGGGAAGAATTACTCAAGTTGGTTCCCGTTCCTGATAGTGAGCAAGTATTGGATCAAGTGTCTCGTGATTTGGCGAAAAAACTGGGTAAAACTCTACGAGAGTTTGTCGCTTGGTTGCGAAATCCAGATCAGATTGAAGATGAAGCGATTGGGGCAATTGTCAAGCCTTTTGCTAGGGTTACTCAGGATATTTTGCAGCACTTGGGTTATGAGGTTGCCGCAGAGGGAGAGGAGACGGTTCCGGGTTCAGAGGTAGAAGAATTGAGGCTGGATACCTATACGTTTGATGTTGTATTTATCGATACGGATGATAGTGAGTCTGCTGATAGCGTTGTTGAAAAGTTGAATCAATTTAGTTTTCAGACGGTTACGGTGAACCGCCAAGGGGAAATTATCAACACTGAAACTAAAACGGCTCACTATTTTACGGAAGATTTAGGCGATGGCATTAGCCTGGATATGGTTTATATCCCCGGTGGCACATTTTTAATGGGGACAGAGGATGAGGAGATCGAGAGACTGTGTGAAAAATATGATTTTGATTTTGTTAAGCGGGAAAGACCGCAACACCGAGTCACAGTTTTACCCTTTTTTATGGGAAAATATCCCATCACTCAGGGGCAATGGAAAGCTGTTGCAAATATGACTCATCTCAAGGTTGAGCGTGACCTTAAACCGGAGCCAGCTAATTTTAAAGCTGATCTGCCTAACTCTTCCTTTGCCAAGCAGACTTTAGATTTCTCCTTCAAACAAGAGGCTGGGGGGGAATCTCCTAGCCGATGGGATAGACCTATAGAACGAGTGAGTTGGTATGATGCTATCGAGTTTTGTCAGAGACTTTCTCAACTGACTGGACAAAAATACCGCCTACCCACAGAAACTGAGTGGGAATACGCTTGTCGAGCAGTAAGTGATGATGTGAACAAAAATTTTTCTTATCCACCGTTTCACTTTGGCGAAACGTTGACGGATAAGTTAGCAAACTATCGTGCTAGTTCTATCTATACAGAAGAACCTAAAGGGGAGTATCGAGGACAAACAACAGCAGTGGGTCGTTTTCCACCTAATGTCTTTGGGCTATATGATATGCATGGTAATGTTTACGAGTGGTGTGAAGATGATTATCACAAAAATTATGAAAATGCCCCAACGGATGGCAGTGCTTGGCTATCAAGTAACATAAACACGACAAAAATACTGCGCGGTGGTAGTTGGGACGACTACCCGAATTATTGTCGTTGTGCGTACCGTGTTTACCTCGATATTGGCAGTAAGAACTACCGCATCGGATTGCGTGTGGTGCGTGTCACTCAACCTAATTGGATAGATTAGCATTACGCCCATAAACTATAGGGTAGCACCGACGTGCGCCCATAAGATTTGCTTGTTTTTTTGCCTTCAATGCTCGTAGTTTTTCAATAAATGGTGGCGGATTTTCTTGCTGTTTTTTTTCGCATCTGATGACTTCATTCCAACCAATCTGCTAGATAGGCACTCACGGTTTCTTGGTTGTGTAAATATAAATTTGTAGGGTGCGTTAGCGAAGCGTAACGCACCGATTGAGGTGGTGAAATTTAAGGTGGTGCGTTACGGCGCGGGGGTGTTCTGTTAGGGATAAAACTAAATACAAACTATGCGCCTAACGCACCCTACACCTCATGTTTTACAATTTTAATGGCGTAGCAGGCGATTAGCACAAGGGGATAGCTGGACACCGCTAAAATAGTGAAATAGATATTATGAGGTTTCTGGGCGCACGTCGGTGCGCCCCTACAATATATGGTAAAACTGGTTATCCGCAAAGAACAAAGACAAGCCCAATATTACACGGAAGTTCTATCCGAAAATGTTGGACTGGAGATGACGCTGATTCCTGGTGGTACATTCCTAATGGGTTCACCGGAAGATGAGCCAGAGCGAAGAAAAAATGAAAGTCCCCAACATCAAGTCACTGTTCCATCATTTTTTATAGGACGCTATCCGATTACCCAGGCTCAATGGCGCGTTGTCGCAGGCTGGGAACCTGTAGAGCGTAAGTTAGATAATAACCCATCTAGATTTCAAGAAGAACCTACCAAAAGATCTTTTAGTCGGTGGGATAGACCTGTGGAAAACGTCTCTTGGTATTCTGCTAAAGAATTTTGTGCGCGGCTGAGTCAAAGGACAAAAAAAGAGTATCGTTTCCCCACGGAAGCCGAATGGGAATATGCCTGTCGTGCTGAAACCACAACTCCTTTTCATTTTGGCAAGATTATTACCACTGACTATGTTAACTATAACGGCAACTATACTTATGGTGAGAGTCCTGAAGGGGAGTATCGAGAACAAACCACGCCAGTTGGATATTTTCAGGTTGCCAATGCTTTTGGACTCTACGATATGCACGGAAATGTATACGAGTGGTGCGAAGATGACTATCACGATAGTTATAAAAATGCGCCAACAGATGGCAGCGCTTGGACAAGTGACAAAAATACTACAAGGATACTACGTGGCGGTAGTTGGGACTTCTACCCAAATAACTGCCGTTGTGCCTACCGTTACTACTCACCGTTCGCTCATTTTGGTAACTCAGTAGCCAAATGAGCAGCCACACAGTAGTCTGAGTAAGCAATTGGACGATTAAGGAGAGGACTAGGAAGCGATGCATACCAGACTAAGTACTTGATTGAGTACAAAAGCTGA